>DATKJN010000030.1:0-8538 GCA_035543655.1 Burkholderiaceae bacterium
CTTCACCTTGAGGTCGCGCACGCGCTTGAGCGGCAGCTTGTCGGCCACCACCTTGTCGGCCAACGCGAGCGCGGCAGACAGCGGGTCGCCGTCGACCACGTCGTCGAACAGCGCCGTGCCCTTGAGCTTGGCGGCCGGCACGGTGGCGCCAGAGACGATCATGTTGAGCGCCGCTTCCAGCCCGATCACGCGCGGCAGGCGCTGTGTGCCGCCGGCGCCGGGCAGCAGGCCGAGCTTGACTTCGGGCAGCGCGATCTGCGCATCGCTCTTGGCCACGCGGTAGTGCGCGCCGAGCGCGAGCTCGAGCCCGCCGCCCATGCACACGCCGGCGACCGCCGCCACCACCGGCTTGGGCGAATTCTCGAACGCCGCGATCAGCGCCGGCAGGCGCGGTTCGCGCGCCGCATTGGGCGTGCCGAATTCCTTGACGTCGGCGCCACCCGAAAACGCGCGTTCGCTGCCGGTGACGATGATCGCCTTCACCGCAAGATCGGCCAGCGCGCGGTCGAGCGCCTGCATCAGGCCCTGGCGCAGCGCGGCGCCCAGGCCGTTGACCGGCGGGTAGTCCAGTCGGATCAGCGCGTTGGCGCCGCGCACTTCGTACGACGTGCTGCTCATGGCAGGCCTTTCGATTGGGTGGGTATACGCGCGCCGCGCGTGTTCAGATCAGATGGTGACGCCGCCGTCGATGACGATGTTCTGCCCGGTCATGAACGACGACGCGGGCGCGGCCAGGAACACCGCCGCGCCGGCGATCTCGTCGGGCTCGCCGATGCGCTTGAGCGGCGTGGTGGCGGTGCGTTTCTTCAGCGCCTCGGGGTCTTCCCACAGCGCCTTGGCGAAGTCGGTCTTGATCAGGCCCGGGGCGATGCAATTGACGCGCACGTTGTGCGGGCCGTACTCCACCGCGAGATTGCGCGCGAGCTGGAAGTCGGCCGCCTTCGAGATGCAGTAGGCGCCGATGATGGGCGAGCCGCGCAGGCCGCCGATCGACGACACGATGATGATCGAACCGTCGCGCCGCTCGATCATCTGCGGCACGGTGAAGTTGATCAGCCAGTGGTTGGCGATCACGTTGTTCTCGAGGATCTTGCGAAACTGGTCGTCCTCGATGCCACCCTGCGGCCCGTAGTACGGATTCGACGCCGCGTTGCACACCAGCACGTCGATCCGGCCGAGTTGCTGGGTGGCGCTGTCGACCAGGTTCTTCAGCTCTTCCTTGCGCGAGATGTTGGCCGGAATCGAGATCGCACGGCCGGCGCCGTGCTTGGCATTGATCGCGTCGGCCACCTGCTGGCACGGCTCGGCCTTGCGCGACGAAATGACGACCCGGGCACCGTGCTCCGCCATCCGCTCGGCGATGGCCTTGCCGATGCCGCGCGAAGAACCGGTGATGACGGCGACCTTGCCGTCGAGCGAGAACAGCGACATGTGCGTCTCCTGAATACTCAAGGTCTCACGGCTTGGTACGCCTGGGGTTGGGCGCCAAACCCGTTTTTCTGAAAGCCGGGTCGCTTGGCCTATGATTCCACTGGATACAAAGCCGATCCAGGCCAGCGCGGCGAACATACCAGAGTTTTTGAAAGGCGAGAATGGGCATTACCTTCAACGGCCGCGTGGCGATCGTCACCGGCGCCGGCGGCGGCCTCGGGCGCCAGCACGCGCTGGCGCTGGCCGCACGCGGTGCCAAGGTGGTGGTCAACGACTTCGGCCGCCCCGCGGACGCGGGGGAGGGAACGGCCGCGGATGCCGTGGTGGCCGAGATCCGCGCTGCCGGCGGCGAGGCGATCGCGCACGGTGCGTCGGTGACCGACGAGGCCGCCGTGGCCGCCATGGTCGAGCAGACGCTGGCGCGCTGGGGCCGCGTGGACATCCTGGTCAACAACGCCGGCATCCTGCGCGACAAGAGCTTCGGCAAGATGACGCTCGACGAGTTCCGACTCGTGATGGACGTGCACTTGATGGGCGCCGTGATCTGCACGCAGGCGGTGTGGAACACCATGCGGGCTCAGAAATATGGTCGCGTGGCGATGACGACATCGTCTTCCGGTCTTTACGGCAACTTTGGCCAGGCCAACTACGGTGCGGCCAAGATGGCGCTGGTCGGCCTCATGCAGACGCTGTCGGTCGAAGGGGCGCGCGACAACATCCGCGTCAACTGCCTGGCACCGACCGCCGCCACGCGCATGACCGAAGGGCTGCTGCCGGCCGAGATGCTGAAACTGCTGACGCCCGAGTCGGTGACGCCGGCGCTGCTGCACCTGGTGTCCGAAGACGCGCCGACGCGCGCCATCGTGTGTGCCGGCGCCGGCACGTTTGCGCGCGCCCACATCACATTGACACCCGGGCTGCACATCGGCGTCGGGCCCGATGCCGCCGAACGCGTGGCGGAATCGTTCGATGCGATCTCCGATCGGCACGGCGAGACGGTGCCGGAAAACGGCAGCGCTCAGGGCCGCAACGAGATCGCCCTCGCGATGGCGGCCGCCCGTTGAACGCGCCCAACGACGCCACGCCACTGGCCGCACCGTTGGCCGCCCTCGGCGGCGCGGTGCCGGAACCACCGCGCTGGTTCAGCGACGCGCTGGCGCTCTCACCGGCGCGCACCTGGCACGACGTGCATGGCGCACGCATCGAGACGCTGGTCTGGGGCGAGCGCGGCCGGCCGGGCCTGCTGCTGTTGCACGGCAAGATGGCACACGCGCAGTGGTGGAGCTTCATCGCACCGTTCTTCGCCGCCACCCATCGTGTGGTGGCGCTGTCGTTCGGCGGCATGGGCGGCTCGGACTGGCGTGCCAGCTACTCGGTGCAGGCGATGGCCGACGAGGCGATGGCGGTGGCGGAGGGCGAAGGCCTGTTCGACGCCCCGGCGCCACCGCTGATCGTCGGCCATTCGTTCGGCGGGTTCGTGTCGCTGCTGTGCGCGCAGCAGCACGGCGCCCGGCTCGGCGGCGTGTTCACGCTCGACATGCCGCTGATGTCGCGCGAGCATCGCGCGGCACGCGTGCGGCCGAGCATCCGCGATGCCTTCGCGCCGCGGCCGACCAAGCGGTATCCGAGCCTGGCCGCTGCGCTGGCGCGCTTTCGCTTCGCGCCCGAGCAGCCGTGCGAAAACCTGTTCGTCGCCGACCACATCGCGCGCACCTCGTTGAAGGAAGTGCGTGCCGACGACGGCACGCCGGCGTGGACCTGGCGCTTCGATCCGCAGGTCGGGCCGCTCGGGCCCGGCAATCCGGGCCAGGCCCTGCGCGAAGCCCGATGCCCGGTGGCGATTGGCTGGGGCAGCGAGTCGGCGCTGGTCACGCCGCCGGTGGCGGCCTACGCGTGTGAGCTGGCCGGGCCGCATGCCCCACGCATCGAGATTCCGGGCGCGCGCCACCACGTGATGGTGGATCAGCCGTTGGCACTGGTGAGCGCGTTGCGCACGCTGCTGCAAACGTGGCCGCCGCAGGGGCGGTGACCGTGGCACGCGTTCGTCCGTTGCGCGCGCGTGGGCATAATGCGCCGCCCTCCGATCCCTCACGGACCGCGCCGCCGATGCCCAAGCGCTCACCGCCTCAGACGTCGCGCTACCAGGAAAAGCGCGAAGCCGTGCTGAACGCGGCCGCGGTGCTGTTCAACGAGCGCGGCGTCAAGGGCGCGACGCTGTCCGACATCGCCACCAGCGTCGGCCTGGTGACCAACAGCGTCACCTATTACTACCGCAAGAAGGAAGACCTCGCGACGGCCTGCTTCCTGCGCACGATCGATGCCTTCAACGGGTTGGCGGCGGCGGCAGCGCAGAAGGCCAGCACCGAGGAACGCATCAACGCATTCTTCTCGAACCTGGCGCGACTGCTGGCCGACATCGAGCTCGGGCGCCACGCGCCGATCGTCAACTTCAACGACATCCGCGCACTGCCGAGCCCGCACACCGACCAGGTGTTCACCGCCTACACCGACATGTTCCGTCAGGTGCGCGGCCTGATCACCGGGCCGGAGGCGGCGCGGCTGGCGCGCCACGACCTGAACGCGCGCGGCCACATCGTGCTGTCGATCGCGCACAACCTGCGCCAATGGATCGACCGCTACGAGGTCGAGGAGTACCCGCGCGTGGCCCAGCGGCTGGCCGACATCGTGCTGCACGGGCTGGCGGCATCGGGTGCCGGCTGGCAGGCCGCCGACGGCGAGCGGCATTGGAAGCTGGGCGAGGACTCCGGTGGCACCAGCGAAGCGTTCCTGCGTGCGGCCACCACGCTGGTCAACGAGCAGGGCTACCGCGGCGCGTCGGTCGACAAGATCTCGGCGCGCATCAACGTGACCAAGGGCTCGTTCTACCACCACAACGACAACAAGCACGATCTGATCGCCGAGTGCTTCGAACGCACCTTCACCGTGGTGCGGCGCGCACTGAGCCTGGCGGAGAACGGCCCGGGCAGCGGCTGGAGCCGCGCCTGCGCCGCGGCGCGTGCGCTGGTGCGCTACCAGTTGTCGGAAGAGGGCCCGTTGTTGCGCTCGACCGCCGTCAGCGCGCTGCCCGACGACACGCAGCGCAAGGCGGTCCGGCGCACGCTGCAGCGCCTCACCGAGCGCATGACCAGCGTGGTCGTCGACGGCATGATCGACGGCTCGGTGCGCGCGCTCGACCCGCACATCGCCGCACAGGCTTCGATCGCGGCGATCAACGCCGCCGCCGAGCTGCACCGCTGGGTGGCCAGCGCGACTCTCGACAACGCGGCCGACCTGTTCGTCCGGCCGGCGCTGCAGGGTGTGCTGTGCCCGGGCCTGGAGGCCAGCCACACCCCGTGATCGGCTCGCCGGTATCCGGCCCCCGGCGGACGGCCGTAGGACAACACCGCGATTGCATCCCGTTGCGACCGGAAAAGCCCGCTGCGCCTTGAAGGCTCCTCGGCCGTCCCGATAATTCAGTTCGCAATGCGAGTTTCTCCGCCCCGCCACACCGGGTGCACCGTCGCTGCGCTGTTCGTGTGTGCGTTGGCCGTGACCGATGCGGCTGCCTTCGATTTCGAAGACGTCGCGCGCGAGGCAGAGCGCGTCGCGCGCGCCCCCTACCGCAAGCCGCCCGCGGCCGACCCGGCGTTGGCGATGAGCTATGACGCCTATCGCAAGGTGCGTTTCAAGAACGAGCACTCCACCTGGCGCGACAGTGGCACCCCGTTCGAGCTGCGCTACTTCCCACTCGGGCGCACCTTCACGCGCGCTCTGGTGCTGCACGAGATCGTCGGCGACGAGGTCAAGCCGCTGAGCCTGCCGCCCAATGCCTTCGAGGGCACCGCGTCGAGTGCCGTGGCCGGCTTCCGGGTGCACCGCTGGGTCGGCGAGCCGCGCCGCAGCGACGAGGTGGGCGCCTTCCTCGGCGCCAGCTATTTCCGGCTGGTGGCACAGGGCTTGCGCTACGGCCTGTCGGCCCGCGGCCTGGCCGTCGACACGACGGGCGGCAGCGGAGAAGAATTTCCAGAGTTCACCACCTATTGGCTGCAAAGACCGCAACCCGGCGACACCGAGGTCCGCTTCTACGCGCTGCTGGAATCCCCGCGCGTGACCGGCGCCTATGCCTTCGTGCTGCGCCCGACGGCCGGCAACACCGTGGCCGAAGTGCGCGCTCGCCTGATCTTGCGTGCGCCGGTGGCGCGGCTCGGGATCGCGCCGCTGACCAGCATGTTCCTCGGCGCCGAGAACCAGCAACCGGTGCAGGACTATCGCCCCGAGGTGCACGACTCCGACGGCCTGCAGGTGCTGAGCGGCAGCGGCGAATGGCTGTGGCGGCCGCTCACCAACCCCCGCGGCGTGTTCGTCACCAGCTTCGCCATGCCGTCGATCCGGGGTTTTGGGCTGATGCAGCGCGACCGCGCGTTCGTCAATTACCAGGATCTGGAGGCGCACTACGAGTTGCGACCCAGCGCCTGGGTCGAGCCGATGAGCGACTGGGGGCCGGGCCGGGTCGAGCTGCTGCAGTTCCACACGCCCAACGAAACGCACGACAATATCGGCGCCTACTGGGTGCCCGACAAGGTGGCGGCGCCGGGCCAGCCGATGGATTTCAGCTGGCGGGTGACGATCACCGATCAGAAGCCGCTGCCGCCGGGCGCCTGGGTGGTGCAGAGCCGTTTTGGATACGGTTACCGGGAAGGAAAATTGCCCCCGGGCCGCATGCAGTTTCATCTGGACTTCGCCGGACCGGCGCTGCAGGGCCTTGCGGAAGAAGAAGTCGAAGCCGTGGCAACAGGAAATTCCAACGTGCGTGACATGCGTGTCATCGCCCAACCCAATCCGGCCGTTCAAGGCTGGCGCGTCACGTTGGACTACGAACGCGCCAACCCAAAACACCCCGTCGAACTGCGCGCCTTCCTACGCGCAGGGTCCCGCACTTTGTCTGAAACTTGGTCCCATGCACTCCCCCCGGAATGATCGGCTGATGCCCGCGCCCTCCACGCGCGCCCGCACCGCACCCCCGCTGCACCGCGGTTCAATGACGCCGACGCCGTGGTTCGGCTTCTGGCGCGGCCTGCTGTTTGCGCTCTGGCCGGGGCTGCGCTGGAGCGGCGCCGAACGTTTCGACTGCGCCTGGCATGGCGCGGCGCGTCAGCGCCGCCGCGTGCTGCTGGCGCTGGTCGCCGTGATGGTCGGCGCGGCGCTGGTGCTGCGCATCGACTCCGGGCCGTACAACCCCGATGCATGGTGGTGGTCAACCACCGTGCTGATGACGCTGCTGTTCGCCTGGGTCGGCGTCGGCTGCGCCACCGCGGTGATGGGCGCCTGGGCGCTGTGGCGCGGCGATCCGCATGCGCCCAAGCTGCGCGGCCCGCGCGGCCCGATCGCTGCCGACGTGCGCACCGCGCTGGTGATGCCGATCTGCAACGAGGACATCGCCGAGGTGTTCGCCGGCCTGCGCGCCACCTGCGAGTCGCTGGCCGCCACCGGCCAGCAGCAGCGCTTCGATGTGTTCGTGCTGTCCGACACCAAGGATCCAGCGCTGCAGCAGGCCGAGACGAGGGCCTTCGAGCGGTTGCGCACGATGCTGGCGGAGAGTGCGAGCGGCTTGTCGCTGTTCTACCGCTGGCGCAAGCGCCGCACCAAGCGCAAGGCCGGCAACGTGGCCGACTTCTGCCGCCGCTGGGGCCGCAGCTACCGCTACATGATCGTGCTCGACGCCGACAGCACGATGAGCGGCGACACGCTGGTCGATCTGGTGCGGCTGATGGAGCAGCACCCGCGCGCCGGCATCATCCAGACCCTGCCGCAGGTGGCCAACCCGGCCACGCTGCATGCCCGTGCGCAGCACTTCGCGGGACGCGTCACCGGGCGGCTGTTCGCGCTCGGCATGGCCTGGTGGCAGCTCGGCGACGCCCACTATTGGGGCCACAACGCGATCCTGCGCGTCGACGTCTTCATGCGCCATTGCGCACTGGCCAAGTTGCCGGGGCGCGGCGGGCTGGCGGGCGAGATCCTGTCGCACGATTTCGTCGAGGCGGCGTTGATGGGCCGCCGCGGCTACGAGGTGTGGCTGGTGCCCGACCTCGGTGGCAGCTGGGAGCAAAGCCCCTCGAACCTGCTCGACGAGTTGCAGCGCGACCGCCGCTGGTGCCAGGGCAATCTGCAGAACCTGCGCCTGGTGGCCGAGCCGGGTTGGCGGCCCGCGCACCGCATGATGTTCAGTGTCGGTGCGCTGTCGTATCTGGTGGCCCCGTTGTGGCTGCTGTTCATGGTGCTGGGGCTGGGCGGCGGCAGCATGCTCGGTCGCGACCTGTCGCTGTGGCTGTTGACGCTGGCGTTGTTGATCGTGCCGCGCGCGTTGGGCGTGGTGGTGATCGCGGCGCGCGGCGAGGCGGCGGCCTTCGGCGGCACGGTGCGGCTGTCGATCGGTGCGGTCATCGAGTTGCTGATGTCGACCATCCAGGCACCGATCCGCATGCTGGCGCACTGCCTGTTCGTGCTGGGTGCGCTCACTGGCCTGAAGCTCGAGTGGAAGTCGCCACCGCGCAGCGGCGAGGCCGTGAGCTGGCGCGATGCGTCGCGCCGCATGGGTTCGTTGACGCTGCTGCCGCTGGTCGCGAGCCTCGGGCTGCTGCGTTTGCGCGCCGCGTTCGTCGCCATGGTGCCGATGCTGCTGCCGCTGTCGCTCGCGGTGCCGTTCGCGGTGATCACCGGCCATCCGCGCGTCGGCCGTGCGGTGGCCCGGTTCGGCCTGCTGCGCACGCCCGAAGAGTGGCGACCCACGCGCGAGCTGGTGCGCGCCAGTGAAAGTCACAGCTTCATCGACCTCGTGCCGGTGCCGCCAGTGCAGCAGCAGCCCGCGCTGGCGTGGGCGCGGCCGCGCCGCGCGCTGCGTCTGGCGTCGGCCAGCCTGATGATGGGGTTGGCCGCGCTGGCGATGACGGTGCCGCAATCGGGCATCGCGCCGGAGCTGTCGCCTTCGCTGCGCGCCGAGTCCGACATGGCGCTGGCGTGGCGCGCCGAGCAGGAGATGGTGGCCTACTGGACCGAGCCGATGCTGCCGCTGATCGGCGAAGCACCGGTGCGCAAGCGGGTGGTCGCGCG
>DATKJN010000031.1:0-9431 GCA_035543655.1 Burkholderiaceae bacterium
GTGCTGCCGGTGGTGCGCGAGGCCGTGGCCGCATTGGCCCCGGCGCCGTGGCTGATGCTCAATCGCGCCGGCGACGGCGCGCTGCCCGTCTTCGACGACGAGCTCGATGCGGTGCGCGGCGACCCGCTGCCCGATGCGCAAATGCCCGATGCACCTTGCGTGTTCATCTACACCTCGGGCACGACCGGCTTTCCGAAAGGCGTGATGCACGCCCAGCGCGCGCTGATCCTGGCCGGCGAAGGCTTCGTCGCCCGCATGCACCTGCAGCCCGACGACCGGCTGCTGTGCATCCTGCCGATGTTCCACATCAACGCGCTGTTCTATTCGCTGGCTGGCGCGCTGGCCGCCGGCGCCACGCTGATCCTGGTGCCGCGTTTCTCGGCCAGCACCTTCTGGCACGACGCGGCACGCTCGCGCGCCACCGAAGCCAACACGATCGCCGCGGTCAGCAACATCCTGCTGCGCCGACCACGCAGCGAGTTCGTGCCCGGCCACAGCTTGCGCAAGGTCTACGGCGCGCCGTTCACCGCCGAGACCTACGACGTGTTCGAGCGCGAGTTCGGCGTGCCGACGCTGATCGAGGGCTACGGCATGAGCGAGATCCCCGGCGCGCTGAACAACCCGTTCGAGGGGCCGCACAAGGTCGGCAGCATGGGCAAGCCGAGCCTGCACCCCGATCCCGCGGTGCAGCTCGCGCAGCTGAAGGTGGTGGACGACGATGGCCGCGAGCGGCCCGACGGCGAGGTCGGCGAGCTGGTGGTGAAGACCCCGCTGGTGATGCAGGGCTACTACCGCGATGCGGAGCAGACGCGCGCGGCGTTTCGCGATGGCTGGTTCCTCACCGGCGACCTGGCGCGGCGCGATGCGGACGGGTACTTCTGGTTCGTGGCGCGCAAGAAAGACATCATCCGCAAGCGCGGAGAGAACATCTCCGGTGCCGAGCTCGACCGCGTGGTCGAATCGCACCCGCGGGTGCTGCAGGCGGCCGCGATCCCGGTGCCGGACGCGCTGGGCGAGGACGAGATCCTGATCGCCGTGGTGCCCAAGGCGGGAGCGAGCGTCACGCCGCACGAGGTGGCCGACTGGTGCCGCCAGCATCTGGCCGCGATCAAGGTGCCGCGCTACGTGGTGATCGTCGACTCGCTGCCACTCACGCCGACGCTGCGCGTGGCCAAGTACCAGATGCGCTCGGACACGTCGCTGCGCACTCGCGCCACCGACCTGGCGTCGGCTCGTTCACCGGGTTAGGTATTCAGCCGCGGTGGATCGGATCGATCCACGGCACGTTCTCCGGCTTTTCGACCGGCTCGATGTCGAGGTTGACCGCCACCGCCTCGCCGTCGCTGCGCACCAGCACGCACTCGAGCACCTCGGTGGCGCTGGCGTTGATCTCCTGGTGCGGCACGAATGGCGGCACGTAGATGAAATCGCCTGGGCCCGCCTCGGCGGTGAACTCGAGCTTCTCGCCCCAGCGCATGCGCGCCTTGCCCTTGACCACGTAGATCACGCTCTCCAGCGGGCCGTGGTGGTGCGCGCCGGTCTTGGCATCGGGGTGGATGTGCACGGTGCCGGCCCACAGCTTCTGTGCGCCGACGCGCGCGAAGTTGATCGCCGCCTTGCGGTCCATGCCCGGCGTCTGCGCGGTGTTCGGATCGAGCCGGTTGCCCGGCACCACACGCACGCCATCGTGCTTCCATCGCTCTTCGTTCGACGCGCTCATGTTCACAGCTCCTGCTTCGTGCGCATGCTACGCCGCCGGCTTGGGCGTGTCGCCGAGTTGGGCTTCGCGCTCGCGCAGCTCGGTCTTCAGCACCTTGCCGTAGTTGTTCTTCGGCAGCGCTTCGACGAAGCGATACAGCTTGGGCCGCTTGAAGCGCGCGATGTGCTCGCGGCAGAACGCATCGAGCGCGTCGGCGTCCACCGCGCCGCGCGCCACGACGTAGGCCACCACCACCTCGCCCCATTCGGCGTCGCGGCGGCCGATCACGCTGGCCTCGTGCACCGCAGGATGCAGCAGCAGCACCTCTTCGACCTCGCGCGGGTAGATGTTGCTGCCGCCGCTGATGATCAGGTCCTTGCTGCGATCGAGCAGCGTCAGGTAGCCCTCGTCGTCGAGCCGGCCCACGTCGCCGGTGTAAAGCCAGCCGTCGCGGATCGCCGCCGCGGTGGCCTCGGGCTGCTGCCAGTAGCCCTGCATCACGATGTCGCCGCGCACGCACACCTCGCCGGTCTCGCCCACCGGCAACTCGGTGCCGCCGGCGCTGCGGATCGACAGCTCGAGCATCGGTTGCGCATGGCCCACCGACGCCAGCCGCTCGCGATGGCGCGGGTGCGCGGCATCGTTGATCACGTCGCGCGGCAGCACGGTGATCGTCATCGGACTCTCGCCCTGGCCGTAGATCTGCGCGAAGTGCGGTCCGATCACCTGCAGCGCCTGCTGGATGTCGGCCCGGTACATCGGCCCGCCGCCATAGGTGATGGTGGCCAGACCTTCGGGCTTGCGGCCGCTGGTGAGAATGTGGTCGACCAGGCGCCGCACCATCGTGGGCGCGGCGAAGAACGAGGCATTTCGCCAGTGCGCCGCAAGCTCGATGACCTCGGCGGGGTCGAAACCGCCCGACGCCGGCACGACGTTGACGCCGCCATGCATCACGTAGGGCAAGTGGTACAGCCCGCTGCCGTGCGACAGCGGCGCCGGATGCAGCATCACGTCACCGGCTGCGACGCTCTGCACCTCGCTCAAGTAGCCCAGGCTCGCTGGGCACAACTGTCGAGCGCCCAGCACCACGCCTTTGGGTCGGCCGGTGGTGCCGCTGGTGTAGAACAGCCATGCTGCGTCGGTGTCGGCGCGCTCCGATGGCGGCTCGATCGCGCCGTGTGCTTCGAGCGCCGGCAACTCGGTGCGCAGCTGCACGCCGGGCGAGAGTTCGGCCAGCGCGGCGTGCGCATCGCCATCGCAGAAAGCGAGCCGCGTGCCGCTGTGCTGCAGGATCCACGCCGCCTCGCGCGGGTGCAGCTTGGCATTGATCGGCACCGCGGCGGCGCCCGACCACCACACCCCCCACAACGCCACCAGGTACTGCGGGCGATTGGGCATGAACAGCGCCACACGATCGCCCGGCGCGACGCCTTGGGCACGCAACCATGCCGCCAACGCCGAAGCCCGTTGGGCGAGCTCGCGGTAAGTGCACCATGGATCGCGGCCGTGGCCGATGGCGCAGCGCGCGCCGAAGCGCTGTGCGGCGCGCTCCAGCCACAGCGCGACGTTCATGGCCCGGTCGCTACTTGTTCGACGAGTAGTTCACCGGCACCCAGCGGTAGCCCTTGCCATCGGCGCGCACCTGGCCGATGCCGGGGAATGCCACGTGCGCCACCGCCACGTAGTGGCCGTTCTTGGCGGCATCGGCATAGGCTCTCTGACGCTGCGGCGCGGCCTTCTTCGAATCGGCGTCGAACTGGATCGTGACGGCGGGCTCGGGGAACTGCACCGCAGCCACGTGCATCAGATCGCCCCAGACCATCATCTTCTGGCCCTTGCTCTCGATCGCGTACACCGTGTGCCCCGGCGTGTGGCCATAGGTCGACACCGCCTTGATGCCGGGCACCAGTTCGCCCGCGCCGTCGAAGGTCTTCAGCTTGCCGGCATCCGCATACGGCTTCACCGCGCCCTGCGCGCCCTGGAAGAAGCCTTTGCTCGCATCGGGCGCCTTGTCGAGGTTGTCCTTGCTGAGCCAGAAATCGGCGTCGCGTTTGTCGACGCGCAGCACCGCGTTCGGGAACGCGGCCTTGCCGTCCGCCGCGACACCGCCCACGTGGTCGGGGTGCAGGTGCGTGATGTAGATCTCGTCGACCTGCTCGGGCTGGTAGCCCGATGCCTTGAGGTTGTTGACCAGATTGCCCAAGGTCGGGCCGAACAGCCCGGCCGCGCCGGCGTCGATCAGCACCAGCTTCGATCCGGTGTTGACCAGGTAGCCGTTGACCGACGTCTCGAGAGGCGCCTTCAGGTAGGCCCGCGACAGCGCCGCCTGGACCTTGGCCGGCGACGTGTTGGTGAGCAGCTTGTCGACCGGCAGCGCCACCGTGCCGTCGGACAGCGCGGTGACTTCGATGTCCCCGACCATCATGCGGTACCAGCCCGGAGCCTGGCCCTTGACCTGCGGCGCAGCGGCCGCCGAGATGCCGGCCGCCAACAGCAGGCAAAGGGTGAGCGCCCAACGCGTGACGCGTGGTGCCAAGTGATTCATCAATGTGTCTCCCGTGGATGGATGCAACCCGGCGCATGGCGCATTGACCCCTGCGCTGGCCGAGGCGCGCGAGAATAGCTGAAGCCCCATGAGCCTGCCGGAGTGCGCCCAATCATGACCGGCACCGCCGCCGCCGCGCCGCGCCTGGCGCTGTACCTCGACCTGATCCGCTGGGACCGGCCCGCGGGATGGCTGTTGTTGTTGTGGCCGACGTTGTCGGCGTTGTGGATCGCCGCCGATGGGTTTCCGGGCTGGCATCTGCTGATCGTGTTCGTCACCGGCACCATCGTCATGCGCAGCGCCGGCTGTTGCGTGAACGACGTGGCCGATCGCGACTACGACCGTCACGTCAAGCGCACGGCACAACGCCCGGTGACCAGCGGCCTCGTCAGCGTGCGCGAGGCGTTGACGCTCGCCGCAGCGCTGGCGGGGGTGGCGTTCGCGCTCGTGCTGACCACCAATCCGCCCGCAATCTGGCTGTCGATCGCCGGGCTGGTCATCACGCTGCTGTATCCGTTTGCCAAGCGCGCCGTGTCGGTACCGCAGGCGGTGCTCGGCGTCGCGTTCAGCTTTGGCATCCCGATGGCATTCGCCGCCGTGCTGGGTGGTCGCGACTGGGCGTTGCACTCGGTGCCCGACGCGGTGCCACCGCACGCTTGGGGCCTGCTGCTGGGCAACGCGTTCTGGGTGCTGGCCTATGACACGGAATACGCCATGGTCGATCGCGACGACGACCAGCGCATCGGCATGCAGACCTCGGCCATCACTCTGGGACGCTTCGATGTCGCCGTGGTGATGCTGTGCTACGCGATCTACCTCGCGAGCTGGACTTGGCTGGGCCGCACGCTCGGCCTGGGGCTGTGGTTCCTCGCCGGCATCGCGGCGGCTGCGCTGCAGGCGCTGTGGCACTACTCGTTGATTCGCTCGCGCACGCGCGAAGGCTGCTTCAAGGCTTTTGTGGCCAACCACTGGCTCGGTGCCAGCGTGTTCGCCGGCGTGGCGTTGGACCTGTCGTTGCGCTGAGCGCGTCAGCGCAGCTTGGCGGACGCGGCCACCGTGCCATTGCCCGCCGCACCGAACTCGTCGCCGAGTTGGTGCGCACGCGCGTTGGCGGCGTGCAGCGCACGCACGAATGCTGCCTTCACGGCGTCGTTGTCCATTGACATCAACGCCGCGTAGGTGGTGCCGCCCTTGGACGTGACCCGCTCGCGCAGCACGGCAGGCGACTCGGTCGATTGCTGTGCCAGCGCGGTGGCACCGGCGAAGGTGGCGAGCGCGAGCCGTCGGCCCTGCTCGACGGTGAGCCCCATTTCGCCGGCGGCCTGGATCATCGCTTCGACGAAGTAGTACACATAGGCCGGGCCGGAGCCCGACAGCGCGGTCACGGCATCAAGGTCGCGCTCGCGCGGCAGCCACAACAGGTCGCCGCTCGGCGCCAGGACTTTCTCGACTGCGCTGCGATCGTTGGCGCTCGCCGCGGGCGTGGCGAACAAGCCGGTGATGCCCTGTCCGATCAGCGCCGGGGTGTTGGGCATGGCGCGCACGACGCGCTCGCTGCGCGTCGCCGCAATCAAGCTGTCGGTGCGGATGCCTGCCATCACGCTGAGGTGCAAGGCCTTGCCGACGTGCGGCGCACACGGGCGCGCAGCCGCGACAAACGCCTGCGGCTTGACGGCCCAGACGACGAGCGGCACATCGGCCAGTTGTGCATCCGCCACCGCCAGCGCCAGCACGCCGAACTGCAGCGCCACCTTGGCGCGCTGGCGGTCGTCGGGCTCGATCACCAAAACCGTGGCCGGCACCCGGCCGGCCTGCAGCAAGCCGCCGACCAGCGCGCTGGCCATGTTGCCGCCGCCGATGAAGGCGATCTCCGGCTTGATGCCGCTGTTCATCGAACCAGTGTAGACCCGTGCCCTGTGTCTCGCCGGTGTGAAGCCGCACCGTGAATGAGGGGCGGATTTCCGCCGATGGCGCTGCGCCGAAACTGCAGGTTGCGCAAGGGTCGTGCGCCGACCTACAGTGCGCGCCACGTCGTCACCGCGGCGTGCCCACGAGGCGCGTGGCGCGGGTGTCGACCGGCCCCACAGCGAACCCAAGCGGAGACCGTGAGCATGAGCAGCTTGTCGTATGTCGATGAATCCCCGACCAGCCCCTGGAGCACCTACCTGGCACAGGTGGATCGTGTGGTGCCTTACCTGGGGCCGCTGGCGCGCTGGGCCGAGACGCTCAAGCACTGCAAGCGCGCGTTGATCGTCGACGTGCCGATCGAACTCGACGACGGCACGGTGGCGCACTTCGAGGGCTTTCGCGTGCAGCACAACCTGTCGCGCGGGCCCGGCAAGGGCGGCGTGCGCTATCACCCCGACGTGACGCTCGACGAAGTGATGGCGTTGGCGGCCTGGATGTCGGTCAAGAACGCCGCGGTCAACCTGCCCTACGGCGGCGCCAAGGGTGGCATTCGCGTCGACCCGAAGAAGCTGTCGCTGAAGGAACTCGAGAAGCTGACGCGGCGCTACACCAGCGAGATCGGCATCATCATCGGTCCGCAGCAGGACATTCCGGCGCCCGACGTGAACACCAACGCGCAGATCATGGCGTGGATGATGGACACCTACTCGATGAACGTCGGCGCCACCGCCACCGGCGTGGTCACCGGCAAGCCGATCCACCTTGGCGGCTCGCTCGGCCGCGTCAAGGCCACCGGGCGCGGCGTGTTCGTCACCGGCCGCGAGGCGGCACGCCGCATCAACCTCGATCTGCAGGGTGCGCGCGTGGCGGTGCAGGGCTTCGGCAACGTCGGCTCCTCGGCGGCCGAGTTGTTCCACGGCGCCGGCGGCAAGATCGTGGCGGCGCAGGACCACACCGGCACCATCGCCAACCCGCGCGGCCTCGACCTGGCCACCTTGATGCCGCACGTGCGCGAGACCGGCGGCGTGGCCGGCTTCGGCGGCGCCGAGGCCATGGACGCCGAGGCGTTCTGGGACGTGGACTGCGACGTGCTGATCCCGGCCGCGCTGGAAGGCCAGATCACCGCGGCGCGCGCGCGCCGCCTCAGGGCCAAGTTGGTGCTCGAGGGCGCCAACGGCCCCACGCTGACGGCGGCGGACGACATCCTGCACGACCGTGGCATCCTGGTGGTGCCTGACGTGATCTGCAATGCCGGCGGCGTGACGGTGAGCTATTTCGAGTGGGTGCAGGATTTCTCGTCGTTCTTCTGGACCGAGGACGAGATCAACCTGCGCCTGGACAAGATCATGGTCGGCGCCCTGCGCCGCATCTGGGACACGGCAGACCAGCACAAGATTTCGCTGCGCACGGCCACCTTCGCAGTGGCGTGCGAACGCATCCTGATGGCGCGGCAGGAGCGCGGGCTGTATCCCTGACCTGTCGCCGCCGTGGGGGCGTCAGGCCCGCTCGCCGAAGATCGCGCTGCCCACGCGCACGATCGTCGCGCCCTCGGCGATCGCGGCCTCCAGGTCGGCGCTCATGCCCATCGACAAGGTATCGAGCACGTGGCCGGAGGCGTTCAGATCGAACAGCAGTCGCGCCAACGCGCGGTGCGGTGTGCGCTGGGCGTCGAAATCACCCTCGGGCTCGGGAATCGCCATCAGCCCGCGCAGCCGCAAGCGGGGCAGCTTGCACACGGCTGAAGCCAGCGCCGGCGTGTCCTCGGGCGCCACGCCGCTCTTGCTGGCCTCGTTGCTGATGTTGACCTGCAGACACACTTGCAGCGGCGGCAGGTGTTCGGGACGCTGCGCCGACAGCCGCTCGGCGAGCTTCAACCGATCGATCGTGTGCACCCAGTCGAAGTGCGCGGCGACGACCCGTGTCTTGTTGCTTTGCAAGGGTCCGATCAGATGCCACTCGAGGCGGTCGCGCACGTCGGTCAGCGATTCGATCTTTTCCAGCGCCTCCTGCACGTAGTTTTCGCCGAAGGCGCGCTGGCCGACGGCCAATGCGTCACGCACGGGCTGCGGGCCGACAGTCTTTGTCACAGCCAGCAACGTGACGCTTTGCACGGGACGTTGCGAGGTCTCGCACGCAGTCGCGATACGCGTGCGCACTTGTTGTAACTTCGCTTCGACGCTGCTCATAATCCCCGGCAGCCTACCCCAACGCATCCCCTCATGGACATCACGCAACTGCTCGCGTTCTCGGTGAAGAACAAGGCGTCTGACCTGCACTTGTCGGCGGGCCTGCCACCGATGATCCGCGTGCACGGTGACGTGCGCCGCATCAACGTGGACCCGCTCGAACACAAGGCGGTGCACGACATGGTGTACGACATCATGAACGACTCGCAGCGCAAGCATTTCGAAGACACGCTGGAGTGCGACTTCAGCTTCGAAATCCAGGGGTTGGCACGCTTTCGCGTGAATGCGTTCAATCAGAACCGCGGCGCCGGCGCCGTGTTCCGCACGATTCCGAGCAAGATCCTGACGCTCGAGCAGCTCAACACGCCGAAGATCTTCTCCGAGCTGTCGCTCAAGCCGCGCGGCCTGGTGCTGGTGACGGGCCCCACCGGCTCGGGCAAGAGCACGACGCTGGCAGCGATGGTGAACCACCTGAACGAGAGCGAATACGCACACGTGTTGACGGTGGAGGATCCGATCGAGTTCGTGCACGAGAGCAAGAAGTGCCTGATCAACCAGCGCGAGGTCGGCCCGCACACGCTGAGCTTCTCCAACGCGCTGCGCTCGGCGCTGCGCGAGGACCCCGACGCGATCCTGGTCGGCGAAATGCGCGACCTGGAGACCATCCGGCTGGCGCTGACCGCCGCCGAAACGGGCCACCTCGTGTTCGGCACGCTGCACACCTCGAGCGCTGCCAAGACCATCGACCGGGTGGTCGACGTGTTCCCGGCGGCCGAGAAAGACATGGTGCGCGCGATGGTGTCGGAATCGCTGATCGCCGTGATCTCGCAGACCCTTTGCAAGCTGAAGGACGGCTCCGGCCGGGTCGCAGCGCATGAAATCATGATCGCGACCTCGGCGATCAAGAACCTGATTCGCGAAAACAAGATCGCGCAGATGTACTCGTCGATCCAGACGGGCCAATCGCTGGGCATGCAGACGCTCGACCAGAACCTGGCCGACCTCGTGCGCCGCAACGTGATCTCGCCGGCCGAGGCGCGCGCCAAGGCCAAAACCCCCGAAAACTTCCCCGGCTGATCGCCGTACAAGCCGT
>DATKJN010000032.1:0-2683 GCA_035543655.1 Burkholderiaceae bacterium
CTCGCGCACCGAGCGCGGCAGCAGGCGCACGAGCTGCTCGTCGCTCAGCAGTTCGAACTGATCGGGTGTGATTGCGCGGCCGACGCGCAGGCGGGGTTCATCCATGGCACGACCTTGCGGGCGGCATTGTGCCGCGCAGAATGCGACGGCGGCCGACCACGCGACGCTCAAGCCGCATCGGCACCGAGGCGCGGGCTGGGCGGCAGCGCCTCGACCATGGCCTCCAACCGCACCGGAAACCGGCACAAGGGGCCGACCGCGGAGTCGGTGAACAGACCGCGCGCGGCGAGCTGCGGGTGTTCGTGCAGCCCCTCGGGCGCCGCCACCTCGGACACCGGCACGTCGGCCTGCAGCAGGCGCGCGATCGCGTCATCGCTGTCGAGCGCGGCCAGTGCCGTGGCGACCGCCGTGTTGAGGGTCGGCGCATCGGCGGCTCGGTCGCGATACTTGCCGTGGGCTTCGCCGGCAAGCGCATGCAGGCCAAGCGTGGCCACCAAGGCAGTCCAGAAATGGTCTTCGAGCGCCGCCACCGTGATCAGCACGCCGTCGCGGCAGCGGAACACGCCGTAGCCCGGGCGTTGCAACACCCGTTTGCGCTGCGCGGCCGCATCGGTGTCGGTGGCCTGCCGCAGCACCGGCAGGCGCGCGTTCATCCAATGCAGCGAGCAGTCGGTGATCGACACGTCGAGTTGCTGGCCGCGGCCTGTGCGCTCGCGCTGCAACAGTGCGGCATTCAGTGCAGCCAAGGCGTAGACCGCCGCGTTCAGGTCGGCCATCGGCACGCCGAACGACGGTGCAGCGCCGTTGGATCCGCCGGCGATCGCCATCGCGAGCACGCCGGCGGTGGCGAGGTAGTTGATGTCATGCCCCGGCCACTGCTCGCGCGGTCCCGTCGCCCCATAACCCGACAACGACAGGTGCACCAGTCGCGCGTTTCGTGCGGACAGTGCGGCGTAGCCCAGTCCGAGCCGATCGAACACGCCGGGTCGAAACGATTCGATCAGCACGTCGGCCTCGTGCGCGAGCGACAGCACGGCGGCGCGATCCTGCGCCTCCTTGAGGTTGGCCAACAGGGAGCGTTTGCCGCGGTTGATCGCCGCGAACAGCGCCGGCGAGCTGCGCCGCACCGGGTCGCCCAGCGGTGGCCGCTCGACCTTCAGCACGTCGGCGCCGAGCTCGACCAGACATTGCGTGAGAAACGGGCCCGGCAGCAACTCGGAGAAGTCGAGCACGCGCACGCCGGCGAGCGGCGCACGCGCCTGCGCGTCGCGCGGCAACCAGCCGATGGCGGCGCTCATGCAACCGCCTCGCGGCCGACGACCACCGCATCGAGCGCGAGCACACCCTGCCCCACGGCGCCCACCCACACCGGGTTGAGGTCGATCTCGTCGATCTGTTGCACGTGGGCGCCGACGAAATCGGACACGCGCATCAACAGATCGATCAGCGCCGCCACATCGGCCTTCGGCCGGCCGCGCGCGCCCTCCAGCAACGAAAAACTCCGGATCTCGCGCACCATCGATTCCGCCTCATGCCGCTGCAGCGGCAGCAGGCGCCGCGCCACGTCCTTGAACACCTCGACGTACACGCCGCCGAGGCCGAAGGTCATCAGGTGGCCGAAGGTCGCATCGCGCGACACACCCACCAGCACCTCGACGCCGCCTGGCGCCGCCATCTGCTCGATCAACAAGCCTTGCAGGCTCGCGTTCGGCGCGTGCTGCCGCACCGAAGCGTGGATGCGCTCCCACGCGGCGCGCACGGCGTCGGCATCGCGCAAGCCGATGGCGACACCGCCCACGTCGGTCTTGTGCGCGATGTCGGCGCTCGCCACCTTGGCCACCACCGGAAAGCCGATGCGCGCGGCCAGCTCGGCCGCCTCGTCGCGCGTGCGTGCGAGGCCCGAACGCGGCACCGGGATGCCGGCCTTGGCGAGCCAGGCCTTCGCGTCGGCTTCGCTGAGCCTCAACGGCACGTCCACGGGCGCGGGCTCGGCGAGCGACGGCCACGGCCGCCACGCGGCGTGTTGCTGCGCGCGCCGCCGCCACTGGCCGTGTTCGATCCAGCGCCGGATCGCCTTCACCGCCTTGCCCACACTCTTGGCCGGCACGATGCCGCCGTTGGCATAGGTCTGAAAGCCGTTGCCGAGCCGGTCGCTCATCCAGATCGGCACGATCGGCACCGGGCTGTCCCTTTGCACGCGCACCAGCGCTTCCGCCGAATCGGCGGTGGACTTGCCGTAGTCGATGGCCACCGGCACGACGACCAGCGCCACGTTGGGATCGCGGCACACGTCGAGCAGCGTGGCATCGAACAGCGCCGGCTGCGCCATCACCGCGGTGGTGGTGTCCACCGGGTTGCCGAGCGCGGCATAACTCGGCAACTTGGCGGCCAGTGCACGTGTGGTGGCTGGATCGAAGCGTGCCAGCGTCACGCCCTGCTGGCCGATGATGTCGGCGGTGAGCGCCGCCGCGCCGCCCGAGCCGCAGTACACCGCCACATCGCTCTTGCCGGCGGGCATCTGGCGCGCGAGCAGCCACGCGGCATCGACCAGCTCGTCGATGTCGTCGACCTCGATCACGCCGAGCTGCCTCAGCACGGTGCTGTTGACCTCGGCCGAACCGGTGATCGATGCGGTGTGCGACGCCGCCGCGCGTTCGCCGTACTCGGAGCGGCCGACCTTCAG
>DATKJN010000033.1:0-6040 GCA_035543655.1 Burkholderiaceae bacterium
CGCGACCAGAAGGCGGTGCGGGCCGCGGCCGAGACGATGCGCGCCAACCCGAAGATCGGCGACATGTCGGCGGCGATCACCGAGCTCGCGGTCGGCGAGGCATTGGTCAGCTTTCTCGATGAAAAGGGGCGGCCGAGCGTCACCGAGCGCGTGTTCGTGTTGCCACCGGGCAGCCAGATCGGACCGATCTCGCCCGAGCAGCGCAAGGCCTTGATCGCCGACTCGCTGGTGGCCGGCGTGTACGAAAAGATGGCCGATCGCGAGTCGGCTTACGAGGCGCTCAAGGGCCGCGCGGCCGCGAGTGCGTCGGCCGCCGGCGGCCCAGCGGGCAGCACGGCGCATGCGCCACGCGGCACCGTGCCCGGCGGCGCGACCCCACCCGCGGCAGACGACGGCGGCATGCTCGGCGGCTTGAAGGACGTGCTGTTCGGCTCCACCGGTCCGCGCGGCGGCAAGCGCGAGGGCCTGGCCGAGTCGGCGGCACGCTCGGCGATGCGCTCGATCGGCTCGAGCGTGGGCCGCGAGATCATCCGCGGCGTGCTGGGCGGCATTCTCGGCGGCGGGCGACGCCGCTAGCGGCTCACAAATCCGTCAAGGACGCGACAACGCGACCGTCGGCGGCGCGCGCACGCGCATCGCGCCATCGAGCGTGCCGATGACACGGTTGGCGAAGTAGCTGTTGGGCGTGTCGGGCTCGAGCGCGGCAACCACCAGATGGGCCAGCGGCTGGTCGAGCGGCACGTACCAGCTGCCGGCGCGGGCGGCGAGGGGCACGGGCGCCAGTTCCACCTGCACGGCGATCATCGTCGATGCCGCGTCGGCCACCGTGCCGCGCACGTCGGGCCGTGCGCTCTCGCTGCGCGACAGCTCGCGCCACGACTCGGCCTGCAGTTGCGCATCGGCGGACAGGCGCCACACGCGCACGCCGAGCTCGTTCAGCTTGTGGGCGGCTTCGGCCTGGTCGGCGGCGAGCCAGTAGCCGCAAGGCCGCGGGCGCGCACGCAGCACGCGCGGGTGCAGCGACGAGCCCCACGCCACCGACACCGTCTTGTCGGCGCCGGTCTCGGGATCGAGCATGCGCACGTCGCGCTGGATCAACGTGGCACCGGCGAGCACCACCACATCGCCGCGGCACGCCTGCGCCGCCACCTCGGTGCCGGCACGGCGCTGCAGCTCGACCAGCGCAGCCGCCTGCGCGGCAGCGCTGTCCAGCAGGCTGTGCAGGGCCACCACGTGCGAATGCACGCGCCGCTGCAGGTGCAGCCGACCGATGCCGACGCCCCGCGATTCGAGCAACACGCTCACGGCCTGCTTCAGCCCGTGCACGTTGCGCCCGGTGTCGGGCTGCATGCCCCCCATGTTCAGCCGCAGGTCGCCCGGCGGCGTGGGGTTGGTGTAGTACCACTCGTGCGTGAGGCCCTCGCGCGCGAGGGCTTGCTGCAAGGGCTGCAGGAAGGATTGCTCGCTGACTTCGGTGAGCGCGACTGGATAGTTGGCGGTGGTCGCGTACTGCAGCAGCAGGTCGTTGCGCTGCACGGCGTTGAATTTCTCCAGATAGCGGCCGACCACCGTGTGCTCGTGCACGTCGACCACCAGCACCGGGCTGTAGCGCCGCGTCAGCTGGGCCTGCGCCTGCGCCTCGGGCGTGCGCAGCAGCAAGTGGTCGCGATTGATGTCGTGGCCGTCGGCGGCGACGCGGGTGTTCCACGCCGCGCCATCGGGGTTGGCACGTGCCAGCACGATCACGTCGATGCGATCGAGCACATGCCCCAGGCGCTCGCGCGCGAGCTGCTGCGCCACCACCATCAGCGCTTCGGCGCCGGCCGGTTCGTCGCCGTGCTGTTGGCCGATGAGCAGCACCGTGGGGCGGCCCTCGCCACGTGTGAAGCGCAACGCCTGCAACGGCTCGTCGCGCTGCGAACGGCCCAGATCGAGGCCCTCGATGCGCGTGCCGTTGCGGCCGCCCTGGCGCAGCATCTCGCGGTGCCACGCCTGCATTTCCTCGTTGGTGGTGAACTGCTCGCGTCCGGGTTGCAGGCCGGGCGTCTGATAGCTGACGTGGGGCGCCGGAAACCGCGCCGCGACGGCGGCCGAATACGGCAGCGCCGTGTCGGGCGGCTGCGGCGCCGCCGCACAGGCGCCGATCAGCGCGCTGCCGCACAGCCAAAGGCGCGCGACACGCCTGCGCGCCGCCTCGTCGAAACACCGGATCACACGCTGAATATAGCGACGAAAGTCTGCGCGCCGCGGCGACGTGCGATGACAATCGGCGCGCCGCGTGGGCGGCCATGGGAGGCGTTCGATGAACTGGCTGATCGGCATCGTGATCACGCTGGCGGCCCTGGTGGTGCTCGCTGTCGCGGCGGGGCAGCTCGGCTTTCTGCAGGGCAAGCCCGCTGCCGATCTCGGCGTCAACGGCGGCCGCTTGAAGCGCCCGTCCAGCACGCCCAACAGCGTGACCAGTCAGGCGGACCTGTTCGCCGACCATCCGATGCGCGACTACGCGCGCGTGGCACCGCTGCCGGCCAGCGGCGGAGCGCAGGCGTCGATCGCGCGGCTGCGCGCGGTGATCGAGCGTTGGCCCGGTGCGACCGTGGTCGAGCAGCGCGACGACTACCTGTACGCGCGCTTCGAAACCAAGCTGCTGCGCTTCGTCGACGATGCCGAGTTCTGGTACGACCCGGCCGCGCAGGTGATCCAGGTGCGCTCGGCGTCACGCCTTGGGCGCAAGGACTTCGGCGTGAACCGCGCCCGCATCGAAGCGATCCGCGAGAAGCTGTTGCATTGACCAGCGGCGCCGGCCGGCGTGGCGCCGATCAGCGCACGGTGTAGCCGCGCCCTTCGAGACAAGCCCCCTGGGCGCGCGCATAGTCCGAGCGCTGTGTCGGACCGGCGCCCTGCCCGGCCGCCGCGGCGCTGGGGTCGAAGCCGGTCTGGTCCGCTGCCCAACGGTGGCATTCGTATTCGTCACTGGCCTGCGTCTCGGCCGACTGGCCAAGCCTGGGATAGACGAAGGAGCGCGCGGGACCGCGGTGGTTGGCGGTGCTCACGACTTCGGGCGACGGCACCACCTCGTAGCTGCTGTCACCGCGGTCGCGGTAATACACGCCGTTGGCATAGAGATAGCCCAGGCCGCCGATCGTCACGGCGGTGGCAAATGCCGGCAGGCCGGCGACGACGATGCCCACCGGCGGACGCGCCACCACATAGGCGGCGCCATACGGCTGGTACCACACGCCGTTGAAATAGCCGTAGCGCACGCCGTGCCAAGGCACCCAGTGCACATGGTGCGGCGGTGCGGCGACACGCCAGCCGGTCACCGGGTAGTAATGGCGATGGCCATGCGCACCATCGAACCACTGGCCCGACCGCGCGCCATGACGGCCATCGGCCTGGGCGGCCGGCAGCGCCAACAGCAGCAGCGCGCCGGCGAGCAGCAGCAATCGGACGAGCGAGCTGAAATCGCGAACAGGCATCACGGCGACCCCTCCTCAACCCACACGGTAGCCGCGCCCGGTCATGCAAGCACCCATCGCGCGGCGGAAGTTGTCGAGCGGCGCTTGATGGTACGCCAGCCGTCTTGCATAGGCCTGCTCAGCCGCCTGCACCCGGCTTTCATGGGCGGCGGCGCCGATCAAGGTACCGAAGATCGCCCCCAGCACCATGCCTTCACCAGTGCGGTATGGCGATGACACCGCTGCGCCGACGATCGCACCGGTGGCGGCGCCGGCCACCACCTCAGCACCGTCGCGCACCGCGGCGCGCGGCGGTGGCACCTGACGCACCGGCGTCATGCCGGGATCGACGCCGCTCTCGCGCGCCGCCCAGCGGTAGCACTCGTAACGGTCGCGATCCTGGCGCTGCTCGCCCTGCGACAGCTCGGGGTAGAAATACATCGTGGGCTGCGGCGCTGGCTGGGCCACCGGGGGTGGCTGCTGCGGCGCAACCACACAGCCGGCAAGCATCCCGGCGGTGGCCGCCAGTGCGGCAAGCGTGCGCCGGCCGGTCGAGAGTGCGTCCATCGTCTGACAACGGCCAACCCAGCGCGCCCGGTGGACAGCGTTTACAGGTAAAGCTTTGCAAAGCGGTGCAGGGGCGGCCCTGGCCGGCGCCATCTGCGCATTCGTGCGCAGTTCGGTGAATCTGCAAGCACGGATGGAACGTAGTCCCGACACCCCCACTCGTCGACGCGCGCCAGAGCCATGCACACCCGCCACCTGGCCACCGCCGCGCCCGAACACGCCCGCCGGCTGCCTCTGGTATGGTCGCGGCCTTCGCGCGCCAGCCGGGCGCGCCATCTTGTCATGCGCGAAGCCGCCAACGCCTCCGAAGCCGGGCCGCAAGGGCCGCCGGTCGACCCGCAACGCCGCGCCCGCGACGAGCGCCTGGCGTTGCTGCTGCTGCGCAGCGCTGGCGGCGATGCGCAGGCCTTCGAGGCGTTCTACGACGCGAGCATCGTGCACGCCCGCACGCTCGCGCGGCGCATCCTGCGCGATGCCGAGCTCGACGACGTGCTGGCCGACGCGTTCTTCCAGGCCTGGCGCGACGCAGCGCGTTTCGACGTCGCGCGCGGCAGTGCGATGGCCTGGCTGCTGACGATCGTGCGCACGCGCGCACTCGACCTGTTGCGCCAGCGCCAGGTCCGTGGCCAGCCCGGCGAGACCGAGCCGACCGAGGTGATGAGCGACGAGCCCGGCCCGGCCGACCTGCTGGCGCAGGCGCAGGTGGGCTCGCGGCTGCAGGCGGCGCTGGGCCAACTGTCGCATCAGGAACGCTGGTTGTTGGGACTGGCGTACTACCGGGATCACACCCACGTGCAGATCGCGGCCACCACCGCGCTGCCGCTGGGCACGGTGAAATCGGTGTTGCTGCGCGCGCAGCACAAGCTGCGCACGCTGCTCGAACAAGACGCCTTCCATGGCGCGGGACCTGCACGATGACCACCCAATCCATGCCCTCGGCGCTCGATGCCGACATCGCCGAGCATCTGCACGACGCGCTCGTGCCCGAACCGATGGATGCCGAGCTCGCCGCACGCGTGAAGCGCCGCGTGCTGCAGCGAATCGCCGAGGAACAGCGCCCGCAACACCTGACGGTGCACGCCGGCGACGGCGTGTGGCAGCCGTTCGGCCCCGGTGTGCAGCTCAAGCTGCTGCACGCCGCCGGCGACATCTGGAGCTATCTGCTCAAACTCGAGGCGGGCGCGCAGCTGCCGACCCACCGCCACCCGGTCGACGAGGAATGCGTGGTGCTGCAAGGGCTGGTGCAGGTCGGCGAGTTGCAGGTGGCGGCCGGCGGCTTCCATCTCGGTCGCAAGGACGTGCTGCACGCCCCGATCACCGCGGTGGAACCGGCATTGCTGTTCCTGCGCGGGGCGCGACCCGAGGCCGACCTGCTGGTCTGACGGCCAGACGACTCGCGCCGCGCCGGCGACGTTTCACGACCGCGGCCGGCCACCGGTCGCTCGTGCCTTGGCTGCGCCGCAGCGTGCCGCCAGCATGCGCTCCATCCACCGAGGAGCCCATGCCGTGAACCACCTGCCGCTGTCGACCGTGATCGTCCAGATCGTCCAACACACGCCGGGTTGGGTGTGGGGCATCCTCGCCGCCATCACGCTGCTCGGCCTGCATCAGATGCGCGACCACGAAATGCCGCGCTTGCGCCTGTGGCTGGCGCCCGTCGGGCTCGGTGGCTATTCGTTGTGGGGCGCCACCGCGGTGTTCGGCATCGATGCCGCCGCGGCATGGCTGGCTGGCCTCGCGCTGGCGCTGGCCGTCAAGCAGAAGCTGCAATGGCCGCGCGATGTCGCGGTGCTCGGTGACGGGCGCTTCGCGCTCAAGGGCAGCCCATGGCCGCTGCTTCTGATGTGGACGATCTTTGGCTTGCGCTACGCAGTGGCCGTGAAGCTGGTGTTCGAGCCGGCGCTGGCGCAGCAGGCCGCGTGGGCGATCGGCGCGCCGCTGGTCTACGGCACCGTGTCCGGGTTGTTCGCCGCCCGCGCCTGGCGCGTGCTGCAGTCCGCACGCACGCCGCCCCTGGT
>DATKJN010000034.1:0-6416 GCA_035543655.1 Burkholderiaceae bacterium
TGGCGGCTCCGCGCCCGGCTCCGGCCGGTGCTCGGCACTCGAGCCTGTCGCTGGTCTCTGCGCACCAGGGTTGGACAGTGATGCCGACAGGCGATGAATGGGTCGAGCTGGTGCGGTCGGTCGCGGTGGCCGGCGACCGCACCGCGTTTGCGGTGTTGTTCAAGCACTTCGCGCCGCGCGTCAAGGCCCACTTGATGCGCGCCGGCGTGGACGCCGAGCTGGCCGAAGATCTGGCGCAGGAGACGATGGTCAATGTGTGGCGCAAGGCGGCATCGTTCGACGCCGCGCGGGCGCAGCTGTCGACCTGGATCTTCACGATCGCGCGCAATCTGCGCATCGATCAACTGCGCCGTCAACGCGACGCGAATGCGGCCCACGAAGCCAACGAGGGCGCCGACAGTGTTGACCTGCTGGCGCAGGTGGCGCACGACGCCGCGCGCCCGGACGAGCAGCTCGATGCGGCGCGGCGCGAAGGCGCGGTGCGCGAGGCGTTGCGGCAACTCGCGCCGGAGCAGGTGCAGATCCTGCGGCTGGCGTTCTACGATGAACAATCGCATGCGCGCATCGCCAGCGACCTCAACGTGCCGTTGGGCACCGTGAAGTCGCGCATCCGGCTGGCCGTGGGCCACCTGCGCCGCTTGCTGCAGGGGATGGAACCATGATCGCCCACCACCCGAGCGACGAACTGCTGCTGGGCGCCGCCGCGGGCGCGCTGGACGCTGGCGCGGCCATCGTGCTGGGCGCGCACGTCGAAGGCTGTGCGCACTGCCGCGCCATCTTGCGGCAGTTCGAAGCGGTCGGCGGCGCGATGTTGGAGTCGACCGAGCCGGTGCTGATGGCGCCCGATGCGTTGGCCAAGACGCTGGCGGCGATCGATGCGCCTCCACCACCGGTGCGGCCAACGGCGCCGCCGTTGCCGCGGCCGGAGCTGCCGCCTGGCGTCACGTGGCCACGCAGCCTGGCCGTGTGCGACGTGTCGCGCTGGCACTGGATGGGGCCGGGCATGCGCTGGAGTCGCGTGACGCTGCCGCACGCGCCCGACGCCAACGTGTTCCTGCTGCGCATCGGCGCCGGCAAGGCGCTGGCCACGCACACCCACAGCGGGTTGGAGTTGACGCACGTGATGTGCGGCTCGTTCCACGATGGCCGCTCGCGCTTTGGTGCCGGCGACTTCGATGCCGCCGACGGCGACGTGCGCCACCAGCCCGTGCTCGAAGCCGGCGGCGAATGCATCTGCCTGGCCACGGTGCAGGGGCGGCTGGTGTTCGACGGTGCGATCGCGCGCTGGATCGGCGCGCGGGTCGGCATCTAGCGGTCGCGATTCACGCGCGAGGCGGCCGTGCGAGCGTGGCGCGGCATGCGGCACCGGCCGCGACGGCGCTGGCGAAGGCGCCCCACGCAAGGTCGATCAAAGTCACCTGCCATGGCCAGTCGCGCAGCGTGGCCTGGTTGGTGAGGTCGTAGGTCGCATACGCGATCAGGCCGAACAACGCGCCGCGCGCTGCGGCGACCGATGCGCGGCCGCTCGCCTGCCCGGGCAACACTGCGAACACCACCACACCGAGGATGTACAACGCATAGAACGCGGCCGCGGGTGCGATGGCGAAACCATCGCGCAGCAGGTGACCGATCGCCGGCCGGTACAAGCGCTCGTACATCGTGAGCAGCCACACCGCGTCGAGCGCGAGGAACACCACCAGCGTGATCGCGTACGCGGGGGCCAGGCGATGGTTCATCGGGCGCTCGTCATGGCCGCCGGTAGCGCAGCACGCGGCCGCCGTCGACGCGCGTGTCGAGGCCGATCCAGTCGCCTTGCGCCGAGTACCACACGTCGATCGGCTGCGCCGGCCCGTGGATGCGCCAGCCGGTGGCCAGCACGCTGCGCGCGCCCTGCTCGAGCGGCGTTTCGCCGAGCAGCGTGATGCGCACCGGCTCGATGCGCCCGGTTTGCGGGTTGAGCAGACGCTGCTGCGTGCGCAGGGCCGGATGCCAGTAGGCGAAGCTCATCACGCAGCCGCGTGCGCTTTGCGGCGCCGGTGCGGTCACGTCGAACTGCGCGTCCTGCGCTTGCGCGCTCACCTGGGTGCGCGTGCCGTTGTCATCGGTGTCGGCCGACAGCGCGGCCAGGCAGTCGCCGCGCCAGCGTTCGACCGCGCGATGCTGGTAGCGGTACAGCGCGATGCCGAGCCATCGCACCGTGAACTGGGCTTCGCTGACCAGCGTGCGCTCGGCCTCTCGCGTGCCGCTGAGGCGAAAGCGGTGCTCGCCGATCGGCTGCCCGTCGAGCAGCACACGAAACGTCCAACCCGATGCGGACACGGGTTCGTTCGGCACATCGGACGCGGCGACAGCCAGCGGCCAAACGCACATCGCAGCGACCAACGGTGTACGTCGGCTGGGCAGGGCCATGCAGCCATCCTCGGTTGGGGCTCCAAGCCGCTTGTACGACGGCAGCGCGCGCTTGGATCACGCGCACGGGACCAGTCCGGGCGTTCACGGTGCCGTTCGATGCGTTCGCGCACGTCTTCCCTCGGCCAGGCCCGCCAGCCTGCGCCGTTGCTCGGCAGCCACGGTGCGCGCTCGCGCGCTTCGCATTTCGGCGCCGGTCACCGTCGGATCGCACAATCTCGGCCACCGGTTGCCGGTCGAGGAGAAGATGATGATGCATCACCACCGTCGCGCGCCTGCGACGCTGTTGTCGGGTCTCGTGCTGTGCGCGGCCGCGTCGGCGCAAACCAGCGGGGCCGAGGCGCTGCTGGACGGCGCCAAGGCGGGTTTCGATGCGCGCACGTTCTACATGAACGTCGAGGACAAATCCAACCCGCCGGCGGTGGCGCGCCGAGAGGCCTGGGCGATCGGCGGCAAGCTGTACGGCCGCACTGGCTGGTGGGCCGAGACGCTGCAGTTCGGCGCCTCGTACTACCTGTCGGCGCCGCTGTACGGCCCCGACGACAAGGACGGCACCCTGTTGCTCGAGCCGGGCCAGAACACGATCTCGACGCTCGGCGAACTGTTCGCACGCTTGAAATTCGGCGAGGCCGGCCTCACCGCGGGCCGGCAGGAAATCGAGCTGTCGCCCGTGCGTCCGGAAGGCACGCGCGCCAATCGTGGCGACGGCACCTTCGTCGGCAAGCAGGACAACCGCATGGTTCCAGTCACCTACGAGGCGGTGCTGGGCAGCGCGAAGGTGGCGCAGGCGTGGGACTTTCATCTCGGCTGGGTCAACCGGGTCAAGCCGAGGAACCTGTCGGAATTCCAGTCGGTGGGCAGTGCGGTGGGTGCCGCCACGTCCGACGCCGACATGTGGTTTGGCGGCGCGCAGTTCGCGCTGACGAAGGACTTCCTCCTGCAGGGCTGGTACTACCAGGTGCCGGACGTGATCCGCATCGGCTGGCTCGACGGCGACTACGTCTGGCGGCTCGACGGCTCGAGCCATCTGCGCTTCGCCGCTCAGTACGCCGACCAGCGTTCCGACGGCTCGAACGTGCTGACCGGCCAGTCGTTCTCGACCAGCACCGCGCAGGCCTATGCCGAATACGGCGCCGGCATGCTGACCCTGTACGGCGCCTATTCACGCACCGATTCGGGCGCCGCGCTGCGGCTGCCGTTCAGTTCCGGGCCGATCTATACCAACCAGATCATGCGCACCTTCGTGCGCGCCAACGAGAGCGCGTGGCAACTCGGCGCGGGCTTCAATCTGGCGCAGTGGATGCCGGGGCTGAGCGCCTTCGCCGACGTGACACGCGGCAGCGATGCAATCAATTCGAGCAACGGTGCTGCGCTGGCCGATGCGACCGAGTACGACCTTGGGGTGTTGTGGGTCTATCGCGAGAAGGGATCGTGGATCGACGGCCTGCGCTCGCGCGTGCGCTATGCCTGGACGATCGACGCCACCGCTGTCGGCGACCAGCGCTCCAAAGACCTGCGGATCGACCTCAACCTGCCGATCAGTCTGCTTTGAGCGCGTCGAGGCGGGCCCGGTGGCGCGCGATCTGCTCGAGCACACGCGCCGGCGCGGTGCCGCCACGCGTCGCGCGTGATTGCAGCGAACTCTCCAGCGTGAGCGCTGCGCCCGCGTCGCCGCCGATCGCCGGATGCAGCGCACGCAGGTCGGCCGCCGGCAGTTGCGCCAGATCGACGCCGCGCTGCAGCGCGAGCTTGACCGCGTGCGCCACCACCTCATGGGCGTCGCGAAACGGCACGCCCTTCTGGGCCAGATAGTCCGCGAGATCGGTGGCGGTGGCGTAGCCCTTCAGCGCGGCGGCGCGCATCGCCTCCGGCTTGACCTTCATGCCGCCGACCATCTCGGCGACGATGCGCAGCGTCGCCGCCAGCGTGTCGACGGTGTCGAACAGCGGCTCCTTGTCTTCCTGGTTGTCCTTGTTGTAGGTGAGCGGCTGGCCCTTCATCAGCGTGAGCAGGCCCATCAGGTGGCCGATCACGCGCGCGCTCTTGCCGCGCGCCAGTTCGGCCACGTCGGGGTTGCGCTTCTGCGGCATGATCGACGAGCCGGTGCAATAGCGGTCGGCAAGGTCGATGAAGCCGAAGTTCTGGCTCATCCACAGCACGATCTCTTCGGCCAGGCGCGACACGTGCACCATCGTGATCGACGCGAAGGCGGCGAACTCGATCGCGAAGTCGCGGTCGCTCACCGCGTCGAGGCTGTTGTCGCACACGCCATCGAAGCCGAGCTCGCGCGCGACCATCTCGCGATCGAGCGGGTAGCTGGTGCCGGCCAGCGCCGCGGCGCCGAGCGGCAGCCGGTTGGTGCGCTTGCGCACGTCGGCCAGCCGTTCGGCATCGCGCGCGAACATCTCCACATAGGCCAGCAGGTGGTGCGCAAAGCTCACCGGCTGCGCGACCTGCAGGTGGGTGAAACCGGGCATCACGGTGTCGGTGTGCAGCGTGGCCACGCCGAGCAGCGCCTTTTGCAGCAGCGTCAGTCCTTGGCCGACGGCATCGATCTCGTCGCGCAACCACAACCGGATGTCGGTGGCCACCTGGTCGTTGCGTGAACGACCGGTGTGCAGCCTCTTGCCCGCGTCGCCCACCAGCTGGGTCAGCCGCGCTTCAATGTTGAGGTGCACGTCTTCGAGCTCGAGCTTCCAGTCGAATTGGCCCGACTCGACCTCCTCGCCGATCTGCTTCAAGCCGCGCTCGATGTCGGCCAGGTCCTGCGCCGAGATGATCTGCTGGGCCGCCAGCATGCGGGCGTGCGCCAGGCTGCCGGCGATGTCGGCGCGCCACAGCCGCTGGTCGAATCCGACGCTGGCGGTGTAGCGCTGCACCAGCAGGTCCATCGGTTCGGAGAACAGCGCCGACCAGCCCTGTGATTTCTTGTCGAGTGGGTTGCCTGCCATGGTGTCTCGCGCTGCGTCTTCCGGCCTATTATCGGCGCGACCCTGTGAGCCCGGGCTCACTGTCCGACCGCCATCGACCGTGCAGACGCCGCCCATTGCCCCCGCCAAGCCGCAAGAAAGCCGGCCCACCAGCGTGTGGCCGACGACCACGCGCCCGGGCGACCTCGGCGGCGCGCACACGGCGTTCGACGTCAGCCGCTTCGACGACCCGGCATTGGAGCGCGCGCGCCAGGTGCAACGGGTGGTCGAGCTGTACGACCTGTGCCAGCCCACGCTGGTGCTGCGCGTGGTGCTGTTCGTGCAGGTCGGCGTCGCGGTCGGCGGCCTGGCCGCCTCGGCCGGCGCGCTGCAATGGTTGACGCAGATGGCGATGCTGGCCTTTCCGGCGCTGGCCGGCACCTTGTTGTGGCTGACCACCGTCTGCGCGCTGAAGGTCGTGTTGTCGCGCGTGGCGCCGTGGGCGCGCGCCGCGATCGCGGTGGCGTTCGGCGGCCTGGCGGCGGTGGCCGGCTGGGCGCTGCTGCTGCCGTTGGGCATGGTCGATGCGCGGCCGTGGCCGGTGTTCACCTCGGCGCTGGTCGGCGTGGCATTCGCCGCATTGGTCTGGGTCTGGCTCGACCAGCGTGCACGCATTGCCAAGCCGGCCGACGCGAGCGCGCGCCTGGCCGAACTGCAATCGCGCATTCGCCCGCACTTCTTGTTCAACGCGCTGAACACCGCGGTCGCGCTGGTGCAGATCGACCCCGAGCGCGCGGAAAACGTGCTCGAGGACCTGTCGCAGCTGTTCCGCGTGGCGCTGGCCGAGGTGGGCGCGTCGGTCACCCTGGCCGAGGAGATCGATCTCGCGCAGCGTTACCTGGCGATCGAGCAGGTGCGCTTCGGTGCGCGACTGGCGGTCAGCTGGGAGATCGACCCCGCCACCTCGCAGGCGCGGGTGCCGCCGCTGGTGCTGCAGCCGCTGGTGGAAAACGCCGTGCGCCATGGCATCGAGACCTCGCTGGCCGGCGGCACGGTGCGCGTGCGCGCCAAGATGCGCCACGGCAGCGCGACCGTGGT
>DATKJN010000035.1:0-13942 GCA_035543655.1 Burkholderiaceae bacterium
CTACGCGGCGGCGATCACCTCGTGCACGAGCGGCGTCTGTCGCGTGGGCGCGTCGCCAATGTGCAATGCGGCCACGAACAACGCGGCGCCGCGTGCCGCGTCGGCCTCCGAGGCGGCGTGCACGCGAGCCAGCGCCGCGCCACCGCGCAGCACGGTGCCGACGGGCACGATGCGGTCGAAGCCGACGCGAGGGTCGATGTCGGCGCCCGCCACGTTGCGGCCGCCGCCGAGAGCGATCACCGCCAGGCCGATCGCACGCGTGTCCATCGCGGCCAACACGCCGACGTGCTCGCACGGCACGTCGCGCACGCAAGGTGCGCGCGGCAGCGCCGCGCCGTCCAGCACGTCGCGCGGGCCGCCCAGTGCAGCCACCATGCGCGCGAAGCGCTGCGCCGCCTCACCGCTGTCGAGCGCCAGCTGGGCCTGTGCACGGGCCTGCGCCAGATCCGCATGCACGCCGCCGAGCTGCAGCAGCCGGGCGCTCAGCTCCAGCGTCAGCTCGACCAGCCGGGGTTCGTTCGCGCGGCCGCACAGCACGTCGAGGGCCTCGCGCACCTCGAGCGCGTTGCCGGCGGTGCTGCCGAGCACCTGGCTCATGTCGGTGACGAGCGCGGTGGTCGGCAGGCCTGCACCACGTGCAACGGCCACCAGCGAAGTCGCCAGCGCACGCGCCTCGTCGGCGGTGGCGCAGAACGCGCCGTTGCCGGCTTTCACGTCCATCACCAGGCCCTGCAGTCCGGCGGCGAGTTTCTTCGACAGGATGCTGGCGGTGATCAGCGGCAGCGACTCCACCGTGCCGGTGGCATCGCGAATCGCATAGAGCCGTCGGTCGGCCGGTGCGATGCGTGCGCTCGGGCCGACGATGGCGCAACCCGCACCGCGCAAGGCACTCAACAGCGCGCGGCGCGACGGCGTGACCTGATAGCCCGGCAGCGAAGACAGCTTGTCCAGCGTGCCGCCGGTGTGGCCCAGGCCGCGGCCCGACACCATCGGCACCACCGCACCGCAGGCGGCGACGATCGGCGCCAGCAGCAGGCTCACCTTGTCGCCGACGCCGCCGGTGCTGTGCTTGTCGAGCACCGGACGGCCAAAGCGCTCCCGCGACCAGTCGAGCACCTGACCCGACGCGGTCATCGCGCGCGTCAACGCCACCGTCTCGTCGCGTGTCATGCCGCGCACGCAGATCGCCATCGCCAGTGCGGCCACCTGGCCTTCGCTCCAGCTGCGCGTGGCCACGCCGCGCACGAAGGCCTCGATCTGCGCGTCGTCCAAGGCGCGGCCCTCGCGTTTGGCGCGAATGATCTCCTGCGCGCGCATCGTCGCGTCGGCCTGCCGGGTGCGCGGTCAGTTCACGCGTTGCACGCGCGGCGCGGCCACCGGCGCGACCGTGCCCTGTGCGCTCACGTAGCGCTCGAGCGCGTCGATGTCCATCGAGCCGGTGCGCACATCCTGGCCGTCTTGCTTGAACACGCTGAAGTTGTCGCCGCCACCGGCGAGAAAGCTGTTCACCGTGACGCGCACGCGCTGCTGGGCCTCGATGGGGGCGCCGTTCAGGCGCAGGCTGCCCGGCACGATGCGCTGGCCCGGCGGCTTGCTGTTGTCCCAGCTGTAGCCGAAGCCGCGCGACACCTGCAGCACACGCGGCCGCGGTTGATTCAGCCATTGCTGCTCGAGCGCGCGCTGCAGTTGGGCGCCGGTGAGCGTGAGTGTGACGAGATTGTTGTAGAACGGTTGCACCGCGAACAGGTCTTCGTAGCGCACCTGGCCGCCGGCATCACCGGTGAGATTGGCGCGCACACCACCAGGATTCATCAACGCGATCTGGGCGCCCGCCTCGCCGGTGGCGGCGAGCTGGGCGTCGGCGATCACCAGGCCGATCGGCATTTCACCGGCTGGCGTCTCGTCGCGCGACAGCGGCGCGCTGACGCGGCCGACCACCCGTTTGGCCAACGGCGCGGCGAGCTGCTCGTAGGTGGTGATCAGCTTCGATTGCGCGGCATCCTTGGCGAAGCGGTCGGTGCGCACGATCAGGTTGTCGGCGCGCGCCTGTGTCACGTCGCCGGTCTTCGGATCGAGCGTGATGTCGATCTCGCTCACCACGGTGCCGTACTTGTCGGCGCTGGTCACCAGCCGGTCGTCGATGCGGCAGTTGTAGGCGCGGTGCGTGTGGCCGCTGATCACCAGATCGACCGCGCGGTCGAGCTTCTTCACGATGTCGACGATCGGGCCCGAGATGCCGGGGCATTCGTTGTAGTCGCCGCTCGGCACGCCGCCCTCGTGGATCAGCACCACGATCGCTTCGATGCCCTGCCGGCGCAACCCCGGCACCAGCGCATTGACGGTCTCGGCCTCGTCGCCGAACTTCAAGCCGGCCACGCCGGCCGGCACCACGATGGTCGGCGTGTCTTTCAGCGTGAGCCCGATGAACGCAACCGGAATGCCCTCGAAGCGCTTGATGTGGGTCGACGGCAGCAGGGCGTTGCCGGTGCGCGTGTCGACGATGCCCGCGCCGAGGTACCGGAAGCGCGCGCCGCCGAACGGTTGGGGTCCTTTGCAGCCATCGGTCGGATGGCAGCCGCCGCGCTGCAGGCGCAGCAGTTCGACACTGCCCTTGTCGAACTCGTGGTTGCCGACCGCGCTCGCTTCCAACCCCATCAGGTTCATCGCCTCGATCGTCGGCTCGTCGTGGAACAGCGCCGACACCAGCGGCGTGGCACCGACCAGGTCCCCCGCCGCGACGAAGATGTGGTTCGGGTTCTTCGCGCGCAGCTCGTTGAGTGCGGAGGCCATGTGCTCGCTGCCGCCGGCGGGCACGTTGACCGCCTTGCTCGGGTCCTGCGGGTCGCGGATGCGGATGCCGCCTTGCGGCGGCCGCAGGTTGCCGTGGAAGTCGTTGATCGCCAGGATCTTCACCTGCACCGGGGTCGTCGGCCGCGGCGTGGCGCAAGCGGCAAGCAGCGCGATCAGCACCAGCAGCGGCGCGAAGCGCCCGCGCATCGATCGTTGTTCTTTCATTGCGGGCCCTCGATGGGACGTGAGTTCGGTTCAGTAGCGCGCAGCAGGGTCGGCCGCACCGGTGCCGCCGAGCACGCGCTCAATGTCGCTCAGCAGCGCGCTGGCGCCGATGCGAAAGCGCTTGGCGGTGACTGCATCGGGGCCGAGCGCCTCGTCGACCAGCTCGATGTAGCGCGCCGCATCGGCCACCGTGCGGATGCCGCCCGCGGCCTTGAAGCCGACGCGGCTGCGCGCACCGGCATCGGCGGCGATCTCGCCGAGCAGGCAGCGCGCCGCCTCCGGCGTGGCGCTGATCGGCGTCTTGCCGCTGCTGGTCTTGAGGAAGTCGGCGCCCTCGGCAAGCGCGAGGCGCGCGGCGCGCTGCATCCAGGACGGCTCGCGCAACTCGCCGGTCTCGAGGATCACCTTCAGCGTCAGCCCCGCGCAGGCGCGGCGCACCGCACGCAGCAGCGCACTGCAGGTCTTGTCATCACCAGCGAGCAGCGCACGATAGGGCAGCACCACGTCGACCTCGTGCGCGCCCGCCTGCACGATGCGTTCGGTGTCGGCGAGCGCGCGTTGCAGGTCGGTGCCGCCGTCGGGAAAGTTGGCCACCGCCGCCACGCGCACGCCGCGCGGCGCATGCTGCACGGCCACATGCGCCAGCTGCGACCACACGCACAGCGCCGCCGGCGTGCCTTGTGCACCCGCAGCGCGCTGGCACAGCGCGATCACGTCGGCATCGCGATCGCCGTCGTTGAGGCTGGTGAGGTCGAGGCAGGCTAGCGCGAGGCGCGCCACGTCGGCTTCGGTGCGGTGGGTCTTGCTCATGTCGTCAGGTCGAGCGCTTCGACGATCGCATGCAGCAGCGGCACGGCGCGCGCGCCCGCGGCCTGCGCGCTGGCCAGCGTGTGCGCATGGCTCAGCAGCTCGTCGTGCAAGCCGCAACCCATGTTGGTGATCATCGACAGCGCCAACACGCGCAGGCCGTAGCGGCGCGCGAGGATGGTCTCGGGCACGGTGCTCATGCCGACTGCGTGGGCGCCCAGCCGCTGCAGCATGCGGATTTCGGCCGGCGTTTCGAATTGCGGCCCGAGCACCCAGGCGTACACACCCTCGTGCAGCACGGCGCCGCGGCGTTGTGCGGCGGCCTTGGCCTGCAAGCGCAGCGCCGGGTCGTAGGCGTCGCGCAGGTCGACGAAACGCTCCGAGCCGCTGTCGCCGAGCAGCGGCGAGCGCTGCACGATGTTCAAGTGGTCCGACAACAGCATCAGGTCGCCCGGCCGCATCGTGGCATCGAGGCTGCCCGCGGCATTGGTCTGCACCAGCACCTGCACGCCGCACGCGGCCAGGGTGGCGATCGCACCCTTCATCGCGTCGGCATCGCCGTGCTCGTAGGCATGCTTGCGCCCCGCGAGCACGGCGACCTCATGCGCACCGCAGCGGCCGAGCACCAGCGTGCCCGAGTGACCGGCGACCTGCAGCACCGGGAACGCGGGCAGGTCGGCGTAGCGCAGCGTCACTGCGTCGCGCACGGCGCCGGCGAAATCGTGCCATCCCGAGCCGAGCAGCACCGCAATCCGCGGCTGCCGGCCGGTCGCACGCACGCGCGCCGCGCTCTGCGCGATGGCGTCGTCGAAGGCGAGCGCGGGTGTCGAGCGGCTCATGAACTGCGCAGATGCGCCGGGCCGAAGCCGAACGGCAGCAGCTCGCCCAGCGTGTGCCGTGCACGCACGCGGCTGTCGTCGATCGACACCACGGGCGTGTCGGCGCCGGCAAACTCGCTGAGCTTCTGGCGGCAGCCACCGCATGGCACGAGGGTCTCGGCGCCGTCGCCGGCCACCACCACGGCACGCACGCGCGTGCCGCCGGCGGCGACCAGCGCGCCCAGCGCCACCGCCTCGGCGCACAGGCTTTGCGGGTAGGCCGCATTCTCGACGTTGCAGCCGCCGTGCACGCGGCCGTGTTCGTCGAGCAGCGCCGCGCCGACGCGGAAGCGCGAATACGGCGCGTGCGCGCGCTCGCGGGCATCGCGCGCGGCGGCGGCGAGTGCGGCGAGGTCGTGATCCGACACGGAGGCCATCGGGTCGTGGTGTTCAGTGGGCCTTGGCGTACGGTACACCCAGTGCCTTGGGGGCGCGTGCACGGCCGATGAAACCGGCCAGCAACACCACCGTCAACACGTAGGGCAGGGCCTGGATCGCCTGCACCGGCACCGCACCGACCCACGGCAGCGGCTGGCCCTGCAGGCGGATCGCTGCGGCATCGAGAAAGCCGAACAGCAGGCAGGCCCACAGCGCGCCCACCGGCTGCCACTTGCCGAAGATCATCGCCGCCAACGCCATGTAGCCGCGTCCGGCGGTCATGTGCGGGATGAACGATGGGTTCTGCGCCAGCACGAGGTAGCTGCCGGCCAGCGCGCACAAAGCGCCGTTCAAGCCGAGCGCGGTATAGCGCAGCCGCTGCACCGACAGTCCGGCGGCGTCGACCATCGCCGGGTTCTCGCCGGCGGCGCGCAAGCGCAGTCCGAAGCGCGTGCGCGCCAGCAGCCACCACACCGCAGGCACCAGCAGCAGCGCGACATACACCATGCCGTTGTGGCCGAGCAAGCCGATGGCCAGCACCGCGATCGGCGCCCAGGCGTCGCGCAACGCATGGGCGATGCCCGCGAACCACGGCGCCAGCCGCACCGCATCGGGCAGCGGCGGCGTCTGGCCGCCCTGATGGAACCACGCGATGCCCAACACCACCGTCAAGCCGGCCGCGGTCATCGTGATCGCCATGCCCATCACCACCTGGTCGCCGCGGTGGCTGACGCAGGCATAGCCGTGCAGCATCGACAGCGCCACGCCGACCGCGATCGCCAGCAGCAGCGCCAAGGTGAGCGAGCCGAACACCGCCGCCGCCGCGCCAGCGGTGAACGCGGTGAGCAGCATCTTGCCTTCGAGGCCGAGATCGATCACGCCGGAGCGCTCGCACAGGCAACCGGCCAGCGCGCACAGGATCAGCGGCGTCGACACGCGCAGGGTCGAGGCGATCAGCGTGCCGACGGCGATCTCATCCATGCGCGAGCGCCCGCCGGCCGGCGAAGGCGAAATACAAGCGCGCCAACGTCGGCGCCGCCACCTGCGCCATCGCGCCGGAGAACAACACGATCAAGCCCTGCAACGTGAAGACCATGTCGCGGCTGAAGCCCTGGATCTCGAACGCCAACTCGGAGCCGCCCTGGTACAGCGCGCCGAACAACAGCGACGCCAGCACGATGCCCACCGGGTGGTTGCGCCCGATCAACGACACCGCGATGCCGGCGAAACCGGCGCCGACCACATAGTCGAGCAGCAGGCGGCCGTGCACGCCGGCCACTTCGTTGATGCCCACCAGTCCGGCCAGCGCGCCCGACAGTGCCATCGAGAACATCACCTGCGCGCGCGGACGGATGCCCGCATAACGCGCGGCCTCGGGCGCGAACCCCACGGCGCGCAGCGTGTAGCCCGGGCGCGAGCGCCACACCAGCAGGTACACCACGATGGCGGCGAGCGCGGCCAGCAGCACGCAGGCGTTCAGCGGCGAACGCGGCCACTCGATGCCGATGGCGGCGAACACCTCGTGCGCCGCCGGCACGTGCGCGCCGGGGCCGAAGCTCTTGCTCTCCACCGTCATGTTGCCCGGCTCCTTGAGCACGTTGAGCAGCAGCCACGACAGCAGCGCCGACGCGATGAAGTTGAACATGATGGTGGTGATCACCACATGGCTGCCGCGCCAGGCCTGCAGCGCCGCCGGCACCGCGGCCCAGGCCATGCCGAACGCCGCCGCCGCGAACACCATCAGCGGCAGCACGATCCACGCCGGCCAGCTGTCGGCGAGCCACAGCGCGACCAACGCGGTGCCGATGCCGCCGAGCATCGCCTGCCCCTCGCCGCCGATGTTGAACAAGCCGCCGTGGAAGGCCACCGCGACGGCCAGCCCTGTGAACACGAAAGTCGTCGCGTAGTACAGCGTGTAGCTCACGCCGATGCGGCTGCCGAACGCCCCCTTGATCAGCAGCGCGAGCACCTGGCCTGGATCCATGCCGATCACCAGCACCACCACGCCGCACACCAGCAGGGCCAGCGCGAGGTTGAACACCGGCAGCACGCCGAGATCGAACCACCGTGGCAGTGGCTGCGACGAGCCGGTCATGTCGCGGCGAGCGCGGGCATCACCGGCCCGATGCCGCTCGGCGTGGCGTCGCCCATCAGGCAACCCACGCCGGCTTCGGTGCAGGATTCGATCGGCATCTCGCCCGTGATGCGACCGCCGGTCATCACCAGCACGCGGTCGGCGAGCGCGAAGATCTCGTCGAGCTCTGAGGACACCACCAGGATCGCGCCGCCGGCATCGCGCATCGCCCGCAAGCGGCCATGGATGAATTCGATCGCGCCGATGTCGACGCCACGCGTCGGCTGGCCCACCAGCAGCACCTGTGGCTGCGGCATCGCCTCGCGCGCCAGCACCAGCTTTTGCTGGTTGCCGCCGGAGAACTGGCCGCTGGCCACCTGCGGATTGCGCGGCCGCACGTCGTAGCGCTCCATCATCTGCACCGTGTCGGCGAGCATCGCGCCTTGCTGCATCCAGCCGCGGCGGCCATAACGCGGCAGCGTGTGGTACCCGAGCACCCCCGATTCCCAGGCCGCGAACGGCAGCACCAGGCCGCGCCGGTGGCGATCCTCGGGCACGTGGGCCACCGCGAGCGCGCGCGCGGTCGCAGGGTCGAGCCAGCGCGCCACGGTGAACGTGCGGCTGGCGATCTGCAACGTGCCGGCATCGGGCACCAGCAAGCCCGACAGCGCATCGAGCAGCTCGCTCTGGCCGTTGCCCGACACGCCGGCGATGCCGACGATCTCGCCGGCGCGCAAGGTCAGCGACACGTCGGCCAGCCGCGCCACTCCCAGGCTGTCACGCCAGGCGAGGCCGCTGGCCTGCAGCAGCGGGGCGCCGGAGGGCCGTGGCGCCGCGGCATCGGCGCGTCCGAGCTGCACGCGGCGGCCGACCATCGCCTGCGCCAGCGCGTCGGTGCTGGTATCGGCGGTGGCGCAATCGAGCACCACGCGGCCGGCGCGCATCACCGTGACCGCATCGGTGAGGGCCATGATCTCCTTGAGCTTGTGCGTGATCAGCAGGATGGTCGTGCCGCGCGCGCGCAGCTGGCGCAACGTGACGAAGAGCTGATCCGTCTCCTGCGGCGTCAGCACCGCAGTGGGCTCGTCGAGGATCAGGATGCGTGCGCCGCGGTACAGCGCCTTGAGGATTTCCAGTCGCTGGCGTTCGCCGACCGGCAAATCCTCCACCGGCAGATCCAGGCGCACCTGCAGCCCGCTGTCGCGCATCAGCGCCTCTAGCCGCGTGCGCGCCGCGGCGCGCGCCACGGGCAGCCGCCAATCCGGTTCGGCGCCGAGCACGATGTTGTCGAGCGCGCTGAAGGTGTCGACCAGCATGAAATGCTGGTGCACCATGCCCACGCCGTGACGCATCGCGTCGCGCGAATGGCGCACCTGCACCGGCGTGCCATCGATCTGGATCGTGCCGGCTTCGGGCTGGATCAGCCCGTACAGCACCGACATCAAGGTGCTCTTGCCGGCGCCGTTTTCGCCGACGATGCCGTGCACCGTGCCGGCCGCCACCGTGAGATCGACGCTGTCGTTGGCCTGCACCGCACCGAAGCGCTTGCGGATGCCGCGCATCGCCACGGCCGGTGCGGCCGTCGACATCACTTCACGCCTCGATCAGACCCCGAACCCAACTGCGCCGCCCCAGCGGCGCATCCCCAAGCGGCCGCCGCGGATCCGGCTTTGCCGGGCCGCTGGCGGCGCCCCCTCGAGGGGGAGGCGGCCGCCAGGCCGCATCGGGGGTGGGCCATCAGTACTTACACGCGTTGTCGGCCATGTAGTCGGCGACCTTGATCTTGCCCGCGATGATGTCGGCCTTGGCCGCATCGACTTGCTTCTTCATGTCGGCGCCGACCAGCTTGGCGTTGTGCTGGTCCATCGCGTAGTCGACGCCGCCCTCCTTCAGGCCGAGCGCGGTCACTGTGCCGGGGCTGCTCTTCTTGGAACTGTTGTAGACCGCGTTGTCGACCCGCTTGACCATCGAGGTCAGCATCGTGCCGGGCTGCAGGTGGTTCTGGTTGCTGTCGACGCCGATCGCCAACTTGCCGGCGTCCTTGGCGGCCTGGTACACGCCCACACCGGTGCCGCCGGCCGCGGCGAACACGACATCCACGCCCTTGGCGAATTGCGCCTTGGCCAGTTCGCCGCCGCGCGTGGGGTCGCTCCATGCCGCCGGCGTGGTGCCGGTCATGGCCGACGTCACCTCGACCTTGGCGTTGGCGTACTTGGCGCCCTGCTCGTAGCCGCACTGGAATTTGCGGATCAGCGGGATGTCCATGCCGCCGACGAAGCCGACCTTGCCGCTCTTGCTGGCCAGCGCGGCCATCATGCCGACCAGGAAGCTGCCTTCGTGCTCCTTGAACAGGATCGATTCGACGTTGGGTTGCTTGACCACCGAATCGATGATCACGAAGTTGAGCTTGGGAAACTCCTTGGACACCTTCTCGACCGACGACGCCTGCGAGAAGCCGACGCCGATCACCGGATTGGCGCCGCGTTCGGCCATGCGGCGCATGGCCTGCTCGCGCTGCGCTTCGTTGGCGATCTCGAAGTCGAGGTAGTTCTTGCCGCTTTCTTTCTTCCAGCGTTCGGCGCCCTGGTAGGCGGCCTCGTTGAACGACTTGTCGAACTTGCCGCCCATGTCGTAGACGATGGCCGGCTGTGCCTGTGCGAGCGCAGCCAGCGGCACGACAGCGAGAAAGGCCCAGCGATGCAGCGTCATGGTCGTGTGCTCCGTTGGTTGATGCATGCCACCCACAACGCCGGTGGCCCAGGCCAGGATAACAAGACTCTTGATGCGCGCGCCACCTGGACTACGATGCATCGATGCCGCAGGACTCGACCGGCTCGCTCGACGACGGCGCATGGGCGCGCGCCCTGCCCAAGGTGCTGCTGCACGACCACCTCGATGGCGGTCTGCGCCCGGCCACGCTGCTGGACTTGCTGCGCTCGCGGGGCATGGCGGCGCCGGCCGGCGACGCCGCCGCGCTGGCGGCCTGGTTCGATGCCCGCGCGCACGCCGGCTCGTTGGTGGAATACCTGAGAGGGTTCGCACTCACGGTGGCTGCGATGGCCACGCTGCCGGCGCTGGAGCGGGTGGCGTTCGAGGCCGCAGAAGACGCCCGCGCCGACGGCTGCGTGCTGGCCGAGTTCCGCATCGCGCCGGCCTTGTTCGAAGCCCATGGCATCCCTCCCGAGAGCGCGATCGAAGCGATGGTGCAAGGGCTGAAGCGCAGCGCGCTGCCCAGTGGCCTGATCCTGTGCGCGATGCGCGAGCGCAGCAAGGCCGAGGCCGAGCGCGTGGCGGCGCTGGCCGCGCGTCACATGGGCCGCGGCGTAATCGCCTTCGACCTGGCCGGCGCCGAGCTCGGTCATCCGCCGGCGGAGCATGCCCATGCGCTGCGCATCGCCCGTGTCGGCGGCGTGCCGCTGACCGTGCACGCCGGCGAGGCCGACGCGGCGCCGCGCGTGATCGAGGCCGCGCGCCTCGGCGCCGCCCGCATCGGCCACGGCGTGCGGCTGGCGGATGCGCTGAACACGCGTGACGGCGCGGCGCTGATCGGCGAAGCGCGCGAGCGCCGCCTGCATCTGGAGCTGTGCCCGACCAGCAACGTGCACACCGGTGCCGCGGCATCGTTGGCTGCTCACCCGATCGGCGCGCTGCACCGGGCCGGCCTGAGCGTGTCGTTTCACACCGACAACCAGTTGATGTCGCGCACCACGATGTCGCAGGAGGCCGAAGGCCTGCTGCGCGACGGCGGGCTCACGCGCGACGAGTTGATCGCCATGGAACTCGAGGCGGCGCGCCATTCGTTCCTCGACGCGGCGGCGCGCTCGCAGGCCGAAGCCGCGATCCGCGCTTTTTCATCGACTCAGAACGCCGCCTTGAACTGAACCCCGTAGGTGCGCGGCTCGTTGATGAAGCCGGTCAGGTTGTTGAAGTCGATGCCGCCGACCACGCGGATCTGGTTGGTGATGTTGCGCGCGAAGGCAGCTGCCTCGTACTTGCCGTTGCCCCACAGGTAACCGACGCGCAGCCCGCCTTCGGTGAGCGGCTTGCCGGTGAACTCGACCGACTCGTAGAGGAAGAAGTTGATCTTGCTGCGGTAGATCCAGTCGGTGTAGATGTACCACTCGGCGCCCGACGGCAGCGGCTGGCTGTAGCGCAGCGTGAAGTTGACCGTGGTCTTGGGTGCTTGCGGCAGCGGGTTGCCGTCGATCAACGCCTGGCCGCCGGCGGTGCGCGGATCGGTGACCGTGCACTGCGCGCACACGGCGACCGCGAGGTTGGGGTCCTTGATCTGGGTGTCGGCATAGCCCACGCCCAGCGTGGCGAGCAGCTGGTCGGTCAGGTAGGCCTGGGCATCGAGCTCGAAGCCCTGGCCGGTGGCCTTCTTGGCGTTGAGCAGGATGTTGGCGTTGGCGGCGCCGCCCACGGCGGTGAGTTGCAGGTCCTTCACCTCGTAATAGAACACGCCGAAGTTGATGCGCGCGCGGCCGTCGAACAGGTCGGCTTTCACGCCGGCCTCGTAGGAGGTGTTGTTCTCGGGCTTGGCGACCGATTGGTTGTTGAAAGCGCTGGCGCCCTGCACGCTGCTGGCGCGAAAGCCCGTGGCCACCCGCCCGTAGAGGTTGGTGTTCTTGTCGAGCGCGTAGGTGCCGCTCAGGTCCCAGTTGGTCTTGTTGTCCTTGGGGGATGCCGAGAGCGGACCGGCGGCGGCCAATGCGGCCAGGTCCGGCAGCGTGCCGAACACCGCGCTGTTGTAGTCCTCCGTCGCGAGGTCTTTCTTGTCGTGCGTGTAGCGCAGGCCGCCGCGCACCTTGAAGTCTTGCGTGACCGCGTAGTTGACGGCGCCGAACAGCGCGTAGGCGTCGTTCTTCTGGCGCGAACGCAAGTAGCCGTTCTGCGGACTGCCGGTGGTCAGCGAGTCGTAGCTGAAGCTCTCGACCGTGTAGTCCTCGTGGAAGAAGTACACGCCGCCCTGCCAGCTCAACGGCCCGGGCGTGTTGGACTCGACGCGGAACTCCTGCGTCCATTGCTGGTGCTTGGGCATGCCATCGGCAGTTTCCGACGAGAACGGGATCAGCCCCGGTCCCGACGGCGGCGCGAACACGGCGCTGAAGCCGCCGTCGATGTCGCCGCGGCTGTAGGCCTTGACGTGTTCGTAGCCGGTGATGGAGTACAGCGCCACCGGCCCCAGCCCCCAACGCAGGCGCACGCTGCCGCCGGTGGTGGTGAGTTCCTGCTCGTTCTTGCCGTCGGTGGAGATCTTGCGCTCGTCGAAGCCTGCGACCAGCTCATTGGTGCCGGGCTGGATGATGTTGGCGCGGAACAACCGGGCCGAGCCGTTGAGGTCGCGCACATGCAGGTTGGCCAGCAGGCTGAAGTCCTTGTGCGGCTCGTACAGCCACTGACCGCGCAGCGCAGTGTCGCGGTAGCCCTCGAATTCCTGCGTCAGGCCGGTGGGAATCGTGTTGTCCACCCAGTCGCTGCGCGATTGGTTGAGCAGCGACAACCGCAGCGAGGAGTCCTGGCCGGTGGGCATGTTCAACGCACCCTCGGCGTTGATGGTGTTGAACGTGCCGTACGACAAGCTGCCGTAGCCTTCGAAGTTGCGGGTGGGCCGCACCGAGTCGAACTTGACCACGCCGGCCGGCGTGTTGCGGCCGAACAGGGTGCCCTGCGGGCCGCGCAGCACCTCGACGCGGTCGACGTCGAATGCGGGAAAGCCCTTGAGGATCGGGTTCTCTTGCACCACGTCGTCGTAGACGAGCGACACCGGCTGCGAGGCATTCAAGCGGAAGTCGGTGTTGCCGTAGCCGCGGATGTACAGGCGCGGGAACGCGCGCCCGAACGACGATTCGATGTTCAGGTTCGGCACCCGTGCCGCCAGGCCGCGCAGGTCTTGTCCGCCGGTGTTGATCACGTCGAGCAACTCGCCGCTGATCGTGCTCACCGAATTGGGCACGTCGCGGATGTTCTCGCGTCGCCGCTCCGCCGTGACCGTGACCGTGGGCAGCTTGCCCGCTTCGGGTGCCGAGGCCGCCGCATCCGGGGGCGCGGCCTGCTGGGCCGATGCACCAAGCTGCACACCGACCAGGGCCGCGGCTGCGGCGATGCGGTGCAGGGGCACGGGGCACGGGTGCAGCGCAAGGCGGCGGTACAGGTGCATGAGAGGCTCTCCTGGATGCGACGCGACGGGCAATGCAAGCGCCGTGCCGCTTGTGGTTGCTGTGGGAACTCTGCTTAAGATCGGCGACCGTTCCTCCCAGCCCGCCGACGGCGCCGGATGCTAAACCCGCTTCAGAAACAGCGCTACCGTGAAGACGGCTATCTGGTGCTGCCCGGGTTCAAGCCGTTGCAGGAGATCGACGCGCTGCGCCAGCGCGCGGCGCAGATCGTCGATGGCTTCGATCCCGACGCCGGCAGCGGCGTGTTCTCGACCCACTCTCAAGCGGCCGATGCGTGGTTTCTCGGCTCGGCGGACGGCGTGCGTTGCTTCTTCGAAGAGGAAGCATTCGACAGCGCGGGCCGCCTGCGGCAGCCGAAGCGGCTGTCCATCAACAAGATCGGTCACGCGCTGCACGACATCGATCCGGTGTTCGACGCCTTCTCGCACGGTCCCGCCTGGTCGGAGTTGGCAGGCGACCTCGGGCTGCAGGCCACGCAGTTGTGGCAGTCGATGTTCATCTTCAAGCAACCGGGCATCGGCGGCGAAGTGCACTGGCACCAGGACGCCACCTTCCTGCACAGCGAGCCGATGACGGTGACCGGCTTCTGGATCGCGCTCGAGGACGCCACG
>DATKJN010000036.1:0-2804 GCA_035543655.1 Burkholderiaceae bacterium
CTGGCGCTCGGCCAGGACGTCGACCTGTCGCTGCTCAACGGCGTGTCGGGGCTCGCACTGAAGGACGGCGTGGTGCAGGTCGACCCGATGACAATGATGACCGGCCATGCCGGACTGTTCGCCGGCGGCGACATGGTGCCCGCCGAACGCAACGTCACGGTGGCGGTGGGCCATGGCAAGAAGGCGGCACGGCAGATCGACGCCTGGCTGCGCGGCACCAAGCTGCCACCTGCTGCCAAGCATGCACCGGCCACTTTCGAGCACCTGAATCCCTGGTACTACAGCGACGCGCCCAAGACAGTGCGGCCGCAACTCGACCTGGCGCGCCGCACCAGCAGCTTCGACGAGGTGCAAGGCGGCCTCACCGAGGACAACGCCCTGTTCGAGGCGCGGCGCTGCCTGTCGTGCGGCAACTGCTTCGAGTGCGACAACTGCTACGGGGTGTGCCCCGACAACGCGGTGACCAAGCTCGGTCCCGGCAAACGGTTCGAGTTCAAGTACGACTACTGCAAGGGCTGCGGCATGTGCGTCGCCGAGTGCCCGTGCGGCGCGATCGAGATGGTCCCCGAGGACACCTGAGCCGGCGCGCCCGAGGGTTTGTCCTCGCATGGGGACTGCGCGCGGTTGAGATACGTCAACCCAACGCCGGGCCCGCATCGCACATTGGCGGCATCACACAAGGAGGAGGTACCGCCGTTGAAGGTGGCTCTGTTCGTGCCGTGTTATGTCGATGCCTTCTTCCCGGAAGTCGGCATCGCCACGCTCGAGCTGCTTGAGCGCCTGGGCTGCGAGGTGGACTACCCGCTCGACCAGACTTGCTGCGGGCAGCCGATGGCCAACAGCGGCTGCCACGCCGACGCACGCGATGCCGAGGCACTGTTCGCGCGCAACTTCGCCGGCTACGACCACGTCGTCACGCCATCGGGCAGTTGCACGCACCACGTGCGCGACCACCTCACCGCCATCGAGCAGACCGATGCGGTGCGCAAGGTGCGCGGGTCCGTCCGCGAACTGGCGGAGTTCCTGCACGACGTGCTAGGCGTACACGCCTACCCGTGGGCCGAGTTTCCGCACAAGGCCGGGCTGCACATCGGCTGTGCCACGCTGCGCGCGCTGCGCGAGGCCAAGACCTCGGAGATCGACGAGCCCGCATTCAACAAGCCGGCGCGGCTGCTCCATGCCGTCAAGGGCATCAAGCTGGTGACCCCGCAGCGCCCCGACGAATGCTGTGGCTTCGGCGGCACCTTCTCGGTGTTCGAGGAGCCGGTGTCGGCCAAGATGGGCTACGACAAGGTGCACGACCACCACGACGCCGGCGCCGAGTACATCGTCACCACCGACATGTCGTGCGCGATGCACCAGCGCGGCTGCGCCGAGCGCATCGGCCTGCCGTTGAAGTTCATCCACATCGCGCAGGTGCTGAATGGAGCGCGGGCATGAGGCCGGCGCACGGCCCGCACGGGTGAGGTGCCGATGAAGCGCGTCGACCACGCCGAGGCTTCCTCGAAGTTCATCGAGGCCAAGGACCACGCCGAGTTCCACGACCGCCGCCTGTGGGACCTGCGCACCAAGCGCGACCGCGAGAGCGAGCATCTGCCCGAGTGGGAAGAGCTGCGCGCGCTGGCCTCGGCGATCAAGGAACACACGCTGTCCAACCTCGCCGGCTACCTCGAGCAGTTCGAGCGCAACGCCAAGGCCAACGGCATGGTGGTGCACTGGGCGCGCGACGCCGCCGAGCACAACCAGATCGTGCACGACATCCTGCACGCGCACGGCGTCGACACGCTGGTCAAGAGCAAGTCGATGCTGACCGACGAGTGCGAGATGCGCCCGTTTCTTGCCAACCGCGGCATCACGATCGTCGAAACCGACCTCGGCGAGCGCATCCAGCAGCTCGACGACGAACCGCCGAGCCACATCGTCGTGCCAGCGGTGCACAAGCTGCGCAGCGACGTGGCCGAGGTGTTCGGCCGCACGATCGGCACCGACCCGGCCAACCACGACGTGTTCTACCTGGCCGAGAGCCAGCGCCGCCACACGCGGCCGTACTACCTGACCGCGCAGGCCGGCATGACCGGCGCCAACTTCGCGGTGGCCGAGACCGGCAGCTTCGTGGTCTGCACCAACGAGGGCAACGCCGACCTCGGCGCCAACATCCCCGCGCTGCACATCGCCTCGATCGGCATCGAGAAGCTGATTCCGAAGATCGAGCACCTCGGCGTTTTCGTGCGCATGCTGTCGCGCAGCGCGCTCGGCTCGCCGATCACCCAGATCACCAGCCACTTCCGCGCGCCGCGTCCGGGCACCGAGATCCACGTGGTGCTGGTGGACAACGGCCGCTCAGAGCGCCTGGGCATGGCCGACTTCTGGTACTCGCTGAAGTGCATCCGCTGCGGCGCGTGCATGAACACCTGTCCGGTGTACCGGCGCAGCGGCGGCCTCAGCTACGGCTCGACCTACTCGGGCCCGATCGGCGTGATCATCGACCCGACCTTCAACCTGCGCAAGTACAGCTCGCTGCCGTTCGCCTCGACGCTCAACGGCAGCTGCACCAGCGTGTGCCCGGTGAAGATCAACATCCACGAGCAGATCTACAAGTGGCGCGAGGTGATCGCCGAGCGTCACCAGCTGCCGATGGTCAAGCGCGAAGCCATGCGCATGGCCGGCAAGGTCCTCGCCAGTCCGCCGCTGTACCGCGCCGCGGTCGAGGCCGCGGCCGCTGGCATCGAGCACCTGCCGCGCACGCTGCTGTACAACCCGTTCAACGCCTGGGGCCGCCAGCGCGAGGTGCCGGGCGCGCCGCG
>DATKJN010000037.1:0-5880 GCA_035543655.1 Burkholderiaceae bacterium
CGACACAAGCCCTCCAGACAGTCGCCGCACGTGGGTCGTGCAGGTGTCGCCGCCCTGACAGGGACTCCCGTCGAATCGGCGCAACGGCGCGGATGATCGCGCATTCGCGGGGTGAGTTGGCGACGCCTGGCGCGACCAAGCTCTGAGGGGCCCCGCTCGTTCTGGGTCACACTGTGGCCACATGACCGCATCCCGTCGCGTTTCCGTCGCTCGCGCGCACTGTTCGCGCCGCACCGCGTTGGGGATGTTGTCGGCGTGTGTGGTGGCGCCTGTTCGCGCCGCCGACGCGCCCGACGAGCAGCCGGTGACGATGGCGCTGGCCTTGCCGGGCGGCGAGATCGAGGTGCAGTTCACGCCGGACTTCAGCGCCGCGCAGCGCGACGCGGCGACCGTCTGGGTGCGACGCTGTGCCGACGCGGTGGTGCAGTACTTCGGACGCTTTCCGGTGCCGCAGGTCGAGCTGCTGCTGCAAGGGCGCACCGGCGCCGGCGTGCACAGCGGCGTGACCTCCGGTGAGCCGTCGCTGCACGTCCGCGTGCGCCTGGGCCGCGACACCACGTCCGATCAGTACCGCGCCGATTGGGTGCTGGTGCACGAGATGGCGCATCTGGCCCTGCCGCGCGTGCCGCGCGAACAGCGTTGGCTGCACGAAGGCGCGGCCACCTACATCGAAACGGTGGCGCGGGCGCGGGTCGGCTTGCTGCAGCCGGCCGACGTGTGGCGCGGCTGGATGAGGCAGATGCCCCAAGGCCAACCGCGCGCCGGCGACCAGGGCCTGGATCGCACGCCGACCTGGGCGCGCACCTATTGGGGCGGCGCGACGTTCTTCCTGCTGGCCGATGTGAAGCTGCGCCAGCGCGGCACGCCGGCGCGCGGCCTGCAGCACGCGCTGCAAGGGGTGCTGGCGGCCGGCGGCGACTACCGCGCGGTGTGGGACGCGCCGCGCATCTTCGCGGCCGCCGATGCCGCACTCGGACAATCGACTCTCAGCGACATGTACAGCCAAATGAAAGACCAGCCGGCGCCGGCCGATCTCGCCACCTTGTGGCGCGATCTCGGCGTGGACGGCCCGACCCTGCGCAACGATGCGCCGCTCGCCGCGGTGCGGCGCGCGATCCTCGGTTGATGCTGCCGCGCGAGAGTGCGCCGCAGACCCGCCGCGCCATCGTGTGGCTGGCGTGGATCGTGGCCGCGCTGGTGGTGCACGGCTCGTTCTACCCCTGGCGTTTCGCGATGCCGCCATCGCTGGCAGCGGCGTGGAATGCCATGCTGCACCAGCCGTCGATGTGGACTTCGCTCGGCGACGTGGTCGGCAACGTGGTGCTGTTCGTGCCGGTGGGCATGCTCGGCTGGGCGCTGGTGCACCGCTGGATCGGCTGGCGGCGCACGTTGATCGTGCTCGCCGTCGGCCTGGCGTTTGCGTTTGCACTGCAGGTGGTGCAGCTGTTCATCCCGCGGCGCGCTGCCGCGATGTCCGACGTGATGTGGAACGGGCTCGGCCTGTTGATCGGCATGGGCCTGGTGGCCGGCGGTTCACGCGTTCACGCACCCTGGCTCGGCCGCGAAAGCCTGCGTGCGCCGCTGACGATGGTGGGCTTGTGGCTGATGCTGCAGTGGTGGCCGATGGTGCCGCGACTCGATTGGCAGCAGATCAAGAATGCACTGAAGCCGCTGCTGTTGACGCCGCGCTGGTCGTTGCTCAGTGCGATCGAGGCCGCGCTCGCGCTGATGGTGGTGGCGGTCACGGTGCGCCAGCTGCGCGCACGCGCCGTGGTCATGCTCACGCTGGTGGCGGTGGGCGCACTCGGCAAGCTGCTGATGGTGCACCAGGCGCTCACGCTGTCGCGAGTGGTCGGCTGGAGCGCCGGATTGATCGGCGCATGGCTGCTGTGGCGCTTGCCCGCGCGCACCGCCGCATGGGGCATGGCCGCCGCGGCGCTGGTGTGGTTCACCGTTGACGAGCTGCGGCCATTCGAATTCGCCGATGCGCTCGGCGAGTTTCATTGGCTGCCGTTCGCGGCCATGCTGCAAGGCTCGCTGGTCGCCAACACGCTGGCGTTGGCGTGGCAGCTGTTCTGGCTGGGCGCCGTGGTGTGGTTGAGCGGCTCGCAAGGCGCACGCGCCGCGCCGGTGGTGTGGGCGCTCAGCGTGTGGGCCTTGCTGCTCGAGTTGTTGCAGATGTTGTTACCAGGGCGCGTCGCCGACATCACGCCGCTGTTACTGCCGTGGATCTGGCTGCTCGCCATGCCGCTGTTGCAACCGCAAGGGGCTCACGCAGGCAAGTGAATTGCCCTGCAGGTGTAAGTTGCAAACGTCATCTGCGACAGCAGGGGCGACACCGCGAGGAAATACGAGGGGCGGAGCATTCACACCAGTCGATGCATGGTGATTCCACCGGACGCCCAATGCGTGCGGAACGCGTTGAACCGGATGCAGTGGCTACGCAACTGACCCCCCGGAATGCGTTCCCTAGGCTGAGGCAGTGCACGTTACACGGATTGTCGGAATCATTCGCGCAGTTGAATTTTGTATCTGGAGGCCCACGATGCTGTCCCAATTGCAAGACCTCGATGAACCGAGCGACTTCATCCGCCTGAACGAGGCCTCACCGCCGGTGCCGGTCCCGCCGGGCCACGTAGGCCCTGTGATGCTCCCCGGTACGGGTCGCATGGTGTACTGGACCGGCCGCGTGGCCATTGGCTTGCGCCACGAGCCGCCGCGCCGTGCCGACATGCTGTCGCAGTCGGCGATGTGGCTGCAAGACCTGATGTTGGGTGGTGCGCGCAGCGCACAGGTCTAAGCGCACCGCAGATCCATGCGGCGCAGCGCGCCGCACCGCTGACCCGCCGCGCTCCTCGGGCTTGTGCGCCCAAGCAGGAGCGCGTGTAACGAAAGCAGCTACGATCCCCGCTCGCTCTAGCACGGGGACGGGATGCCGACGCTTCAGTTCAAGATCAATGGCCGCGCCATGCAGGTGGCGGCCGAGCCGCATGACCTGCTGGTCGATGTGATTCGCGGACCGCTCGCGCTGACGGGCACCCACATCGGGTGTGACACCGGCCAGTGTGGCGCCTGCACGGTGTTGGTCGACGGCCAGTCGACCCGCAGCTGCACGATGCTCGCGGTGCAAGCCGCGGGTCGCGACGTGACCACCGTCGAAGGCCTGGCCAGCAATGGCCAACCGCATGCGCTGCAGACCGCGTTCCAGGAGTGCCACGGGTTGCAGTGCGGCTTCTGCACCCCGGGCATGTTGATGACCGCGGCCTGCCTGCTGCGCGAGAACCCCGATCCGAGCGAAGCCGACATCGTCGACGCGCTCGAAGGCAACCTGTGCCGCTGCACCGGCTACGTGAACATCGTCAAGTCGGTGCAGGTCGCAGCGAAAGCAATGAACGGGAGGGCGAAGAAATGAGCGCGTTCCCCGAAACCGCCCGCTTCGGCAGCGGGCAACAAGTGCAGCGCGTCGAAGACCCGGCGCTGCTGGCCGGCAAAGGCCAGTTCACCGACGATGTGGCGCCGGCGGGCCAACTGCACGTGGTGTTCGTGCGCTCGCCTCACGCTCACGCGCGCATCGTCTCGATCGATGTCGCGAGCGCCAAGGCGTCGCCCGGCGTGGTGGCGGTGTTCACCGGCGCCGAGCTGGCGCAAGCGGGTGTGAAGCCGATGCCGGTGGTTGTGCCGTTCAAGCGCGCCGACGGTTCGGACGTGGTCACCGCGCCGCGGCGCGCGCTGGCGCACGAGAAGGTGCGCTTCGTCGGCGAGCCGGTGGCGATGGTCGTGGCCGACACGCGCGACGCCGCGCGCGCCGGCGCCGATGCGGTGATGGTCGACTACGACGAGTTGCCCGCGGTGACCGATGCGGTGGCCGCGCTGCAAGCCGACGCCCCCAAGGTGGTGGATGGCTTGTCCGACAACGTGGCCGCGGTGGCGCGCCATGGCGATGCCGCTGCGACCGAGGCCGCGTTCGCGCGCGCCGCGGTGCGCGTGGCGGTCGACATCGTGAACCAGCGCGTCGCGCCGTCGCCGATCGAGCCGCGCACCGTGCTGGCCGACTACGATGGCCAGCGCCTGACGATCCGCATGTCGAGCCAGATGCCTTCGGGCGTGCGCACCAGCGTGTGCGATGCGCTGGGCCTGAACCCCGATGACGTGCGTGTGCTGGTGGGCGATGTGGGCGGCGGCTTCGGCATGAAGACCGGCGCCTATCCCGAAGACCTGGCGCTCGCCTACGGCGCCCGTGAGGTCCGGCGGCCGCTGAAGTGGCGCGCCGAGCGGCTCGAGGAGTTTCTGTCCGCCGTGCACGGGCGCGACGTGGTGAGTCACGCCGAGATGGCGCTCGACAAAGACGGCAAGGTGCTGGCGCTCCGCGTCAAGGCGGTGGGCAACACCGGCGCCTATGCCACCGGCACCGGCATCCTGATCCCGCTGGTGATCGGCCCGTGGGTCACCACGAGCATCTACGACATCACGGTGATGGACCTGCAGTTGAGCGCGGTGATGACGCACACCAACACCATCGGGGCGTACCGCGGTGCCGGGCGCCCCGAAGCGATCTACCAGATCGAACGCCTGATGGATGCGGCGGCCCGTGAGCTGCAGCTCGACCCCGCGGAGCTGCGCCGGCGCAACATGATCCAGCCGAACCAGTTCCCGTACACCAACCCGATGGCGCAGGTGTACGACTGCGGCGAGTTCGAGAAGATCCTCGACCAGGGATTGAAGCTGGCCGACTGGAACGGCTACGCCGCGCGGCGCGAGGCGTCCAAACGCAAGGGCAAGCTGCGCGGTCGCGGCATCGCGACGTTCCTCGAGTGGACCAGCGGCATGGCGTACGAAGAGCGCGTGACGGTGACCGTGACGCCCGACGGCATGATCGAGGTGAATTCCGCGGTGCAGGCGATGGGGCAGGGCATCGCCACCAGCCTGGCGCAGCTCGCGGTCGACGTGTTCCAGGTGCCGATCGATCGCATCCGCGTGGTCATGGGCGACACCGACCGCAACAACGGTTTCGGCAGCGCCGGTTCGCGCTCGCTCTACATCGGCGGCTCAGCCGTGCACGTGGCGTCGCAGAAGACGATCGACGAGGCGAAGACGATGGCCGCCGAGGCGCTCGAAGCGCCGGCGGCCGACATCGAATACAAGGCCGGCCGCTTCAACGTGACCGGCACCGACCTCGGCATCGACCTGTTCGAGCTCGCGGGCAAGCAGAAGGACGCGCGCATCTACGTCGACGCCAAGAACAGCGTCGGCGGACCGAGCTGGCCCAACGCCTGCCACGTGTGCGAGGTGGAGATCGATCCCGACACTGGGCATGTCGAGGTGGTGGCCTATGCATCGGTCAACGACATCGGCCGCGTGGTCAGCCCGCAGATCGCGCGCGGGCAGGTCGAAGGCGGCGCGGTGCAGGGCATCGGACAGGCGCTGTGCGAGAAGGTGTCGTACGACGCGCAGACCGGCCAGGCGCTGAGCGCGACCTTCATGGACTATGCGATGCCGCGCGTCGATGGCTTCCTTGGCTTCAAGACCGAGTTCGACACCTCGGTGCCGTGCACCATCAACGCGCTCGGCGCCAAGGGTGTCGGCGAGCTCGGCACCATCGGCGGCACCCCGGCGGTGGTCAATGCGGTGATCGATGCGCTCGACCACGCCGGCCAGGGCCGCAAGGCCGAGCGCGTGCAGATGCCGCTCACGCCCGAGCGCGTGTGGCGCGCGCTGCACGGCGACTACGATCCGGCGCCGCTGAAGGCCTGAAAGCTACGGCCTGACGGCCGGCGTTTCGATCTTCATGCCGGCGCTGCGCTGCGCCAGGTACAGCTCGAGTTCGACCATCTCGATCGAATTGAAGGGCGGCGGCTCGGCGCGCACGCCGCTCAGGCAGTT
>DATKJN010000038.1:0-2478 GCA_035543655.1 Burkholderiaceae bacterium
CTTGAACTTCAACGCGACAAACGCGGCTCGGCCTGGGCCAGATAGAACCATTCGTTACCGACTTCGGCCGCCGCATTGGGAAACACCACGTAGCCGTCGCGGGGCGCACGCACCTCGGTGCCGTCGTGGCGGCGAGCGATCGGCTGGCCTGCGTCCACCGGATCGAAGCTCGTCCATTCGCGCACGAAAGCATCATCAGCGTGCAGCCGCGGCACCACGTCGCACAGCCGCAGGCCTTCCATGCGCGCGGCTGGTGCCGGGTCGGGTGCATCGATCAGCTTCAAATGCGCCAACGTGTTGACGATCGCGCGATAGGCCACGTCGGGCGCCGCAGGGTCGTCGTGCTGCCCGCACTCGAGCGTGAGCGACCAGCCGCCCACCGAGCGCATGTACTCGGTGGTGCCGATGCCATAACGCGGGTCGGTGTCGAGCTCGACGCCGTTCGAGCGGCCGAACTCCGCACGCCGGGCCGCGCCGGCCGCGTAGGTGCCGAGCCAGCCGTCGACCGCACGCTGCACACCCAGGCGCAATGCCAGGGCTTCCTCGCGGGCGGCGTGCGCGAACGGCTCGAGCGCGCCCCGGTTGTCTTCCGGCCCAACCATCACGAACGGCGCGCCGGGCGAGCGGAACGAGTGCAGGTCGAGCAGCACCTCGTGTTGCGCCAGCAGCGGACACAGCCAGTTGGCCACATGGTCCTCGTATTCGCGAGGCATGTCGGTGGGCGTGAGCTTGCGGTTCAGGTTGCGGTCGCCGGTGCGGCGGCGCATCGCATGGGCCAGCGGGTTGGTCACCGGCACCATCGTCAGGCGGCCGCGCATCAACTTCAGTGTGCCGGCGTCGAGTTCGGCGCCGACGCGCTCGATCGCGCGCGTGCCGCAGATCTCGTTGCCGTGCACGGCGCCCAACACGATGAGGCGCGTGCCGGGCTGCGGGCTGGCGTGGGCGATCGATTTGAACGGCAGCATGCGGCGCGGTGGGGTCGATGAGGGGCGCACCGATTCTAGGCAGTGCACCCGGATCGCGCTTTCGCGCGCCCCGCTGCGATGCCGACGGCCGCGCTGCCAACGGCATGGGCGTTCGAGGTCAACAACCGTGACGCAATCACACAAATTTCCGCGCGATCGAGCGCAGTGTGGCCTTGAACGCGCGCTTCGCGTTGCGATACTCGCCAGCGCCTGACAGATGTACCCGCCGCGGGCCACCGCAGCGGGTTCGGGCCCCATGAAGTTCACCTCGCAGTTTCTTCGCTCCACCTTGTCGTTGCTGGCCTTCGCGGCCGGCGCATCCACCGCAGCCGATCCGCTGTCGCCCCCCGGCGTGGCGGCGCTGAGGATCGAACGCGGCGTGGTCTACCGCGAGGCGCCGCTGCTGGCCGCTGTCGGAGGCACCGCACCGTACACCTTTGCGTTCGATGGCTCGGGCTTGCCGCCGGGCTTGCGGCTCGATGCCCGCGGGCTGCTGTCGGGCATCACCTGCGCCACGGCCGGCCCGTTCACCCTCGGTGCCGTCACGGTCACCGACGCCGCCGGGGCGACTGCGCAGGCGCCGCTCACCGACCTGCCGCTGATCGAGGCCCGCGCCGGCGGCTGCACGCTCACCATCGGCGCGGCGTGGAACGCCGCCTCGATGGGCCAGCCGTTCGGTGCCACGCTGGTGGCCAGCGGCGGCAGCGCGCCCTACACGTTCAGTGTGATCTCGGGGCAGCTGCCGTCCGGACTCACGTTGCAACCCAACGGCACCATCGGCGGCACACCCACTGCGAGCGCGAGCCACCGCTTCACCGTGGTGGCGCGGGATGCCCACGGCGCCAGTGGCGTGCACGACGCCGTCCTCAACGTGATCGAACTCAGCGTGTCGCCGCCGACGCTCGCGTCGGGCAACGTGGGCGCCGCGTACCACCAATCCTTGTCGGCCAGTGGCGGCAGCGGTCCCTACAGTTATGCGGTGACCGCGGGCAGCCTGCCGGCGGGGTTGAGCCTGAGCCGCAGCGGCAAGCTCACCGGCACACCGGTCGCACGCGGCCAGGCCCGCTTCACGATCACCGCCACCGACGCATCGCAAGCGGCGAGCGCGCGCAGCTACACGGTGCGCATCGGCGCGCCCAATGTCGCCAGCGCGAGCACCTACTTGAACCCCACCGCGGCCGCATTGGCGCAGCCATCGATGGCTGCGCGCGGCGCGGTGCACAACTTCGCCGCCGCGCCGGCGCTCGCCGCAGCACCGAGCCACACCACGCGCGCGCTGGACGCGGTGGACAACGGCGCCGTGCAAGCACCCAGCGTCGATGCGCGCGCCGACCCGGCCGCCGATGCCGTCGTGGCCGGCATACAAGCCAGTGAAGTCGAGACGCTGAAACGGCTGAGTGCCGCGCAGATGCGCAACGTGCTCACGCGCCTGGACGGCGACATCGACTGCCGGCCCGGGTGGGAGCCGCAGGTTCGCCTCAACACCGCTTGGCGCGACGCGCGTCCCGAGGGC
>DATKJN010000039.1:0-9892 GCA_035543655.1 Burkholderiaceae bacterium
CAAGATGCCTTGGATCTTTCACGGCCCGCGCTTGCGCGAGGCACTGGCGCAAACCGACACCTTGGCGCTCGAGCTCGACCTCACCGACCCGGCGATGCTGCAAAGTCCGCCCAGCGCGGCCACCGCGCCGATGTCGTTGTCGGATCCGTTGCGCGCGCGCCTGACGCGTCAGATCACGGCGGCCTGTTTACCTGCGGCGTCGCTGCAGCAGCTCAATCCCCTGATGCAGGCCATCACTTTGACCGTGCTGTCCGCACGTTGGGAAGGGCTCGACCCCAGTTTCGGCCAGGAGATCGTGCTGGCCACGGCTGCCAGGGTCCAACAGCGTCCGATCGTCGCACTGGAGAGCATGCAGTCGCAACTGGCGGTGCTGCTGCCCAATGACGCGGCCGAGGCCGAGCGCCTGCTCGACCAGACGTTGGAGCAGCTCGAGAAAGGCCGCGCGCGCGTGCTGATGCGGCGCCTGGCCGACGCCTGGGCCGACGGCCGCTTCAGCGAAATCGAAAACTACGCCCAGTGGTGCGAGTGTGCCGACACGGCGCAGGATCGCGCGTTCCTGCAGCGGCTCAACGACGAGCGCAACGCGCCCATGGCCGAACGCATCGATGCGCTGCACGGCGAAGGCAAGCGCGTGCTGGTGGCCGTGGGCGCATTGCACATGACGGGCGAGCAAGGCCTGCCGCGCCTAATGGCCTCGCGCGGCTTCACGGTGGAACGCCTGGTGCCGCCCTGATCGGTGCCTCGATCGCGGCGGCGCGCACGATTCACCGCTACGATGGCCGCATCGAGCTTCCGTCAGGAGACTTCATGGCCGCCGACTCCAGCCCCGCGTTGACCAAGCTCGTGCCGGGCTTCGAGTTCCTGCAAGGGTTGGTGAAAAACGCCGGGGCCGCAATGCCCAGCGTGGGCCAGTGGATCGCGCCGACGCTGGATCCGGCCGAGATCGACAAACGCATCGAGGAGTTGCGCACCGTTCAGTTCTGGCTCGAGCAGAACGCACGCATGCTGGCCGCGACGATCCAGGCGCTCGAGGTGCAGCGCATGACCTTGTCGACGCTGAAGACCATGAACGTCGCCGTCGGTGACATCGGCCAGGCGATGAAACTGCGCGCGCCCGACAAGGCTGCCAGCAGCCCGGCCCCCAAGTCCGCGCGCGGTGACGCGTCGGCCGCCGACGCACCGGCCGGCGTGGTCGACCCCATGCAATGGTGGGGTGCGCTGACGCAGCAGTTCACGCAGCTGGCGGTGCAGGCGATGAAAGACGGCACCACCGATGCCGCCAAGACCTTTGCCGGCGCGGTGGCCAAACAGTCGATCGACGCGGCTGGCCGCACGCTGAAGAAGGCCGCATCGGTGCCAGCGGCCCTTGCGCAAGGCGCGGTGCGCGCGGCCACCACCGCACCCAAGCCATCGCCGCGGCGCAAACGCAAGGCGCGCTGACGTGCCACTGACGTTCCTGCACGCCCATGCCGCGCATGCCGACGGCTTGCAGGCGCTGGCGCGCGCGATCGCGCAGCTGCGCCGGGACGCCTCCACGCATGCGGAGTTCGAGCCCACGTTGGGATTTCTCTACTTCAGTGATCACCTCGCCGCGCAAGCCGAAGCGCTGCTCGATGCGTTGCAGGCCGCCTGGCCTGGCGTATCGGTCACCGGCGGTGTCGGGGTCGGCGTGGCGGCCAGCGGCGTGGAGTACTTCGACGAGCCCGGCGTGGCGCTGATGCTGTGCGACCTGCCGCGCGCCAGCTTCACGCTGTTCAACGGCCGCGCGCCCCTCACGCGCGACGATGCCTGGGCGGCACTGGTGCATGCCGACCCGGCCACGCACGAGTTGCCCGCGCTGATCGGCGAGCTGAGCGAACGGCTGCAGTCGCGCTACCTGTTCGGTGGCCTGGCGAGCTCGCGTGCACGCACCCTGACCTTGGCCGACGGCGTGTTCGAAGGCGGCTTGTCCGGGGTGGCGTTCAGCGCCGACGTGGCGCTGGTGTCGCGCGTGACGCAAGGCTGCCAGCCGATCGGCAAAGCACGCCGTGTCACTCGCGCGGAGCGCAACCTCGTGCTCGAACTCGACGGCGAAGCGGCGCTGCCGCTGCTGCTGCGCGAACTCAAGGTCGACTTGAACGACGCGCCGCGCGCCGTCGCCGCGCTGCGCCGCACACTGGTTGGCCTCACTGACGAAGGTGATCTCGCGCTGGCGCGCGGCGGGCAGTTCGGCGCCGACACGCGCGTGCGCCATCTGATCGGCGTCGATCCGAACCGTCAGGCGGTCGCGATCGCCGAGACCGCCGAACAGGGCTCGCAGCTCGCGTTCTGTGCCCGCGACGTCGAGGCGGCGCGGCGCGACCTGGTGCGCATCTGCTCCGAGGTGCGCGAAGAGGCCGAGAGCAGCGTCGCGATCGCCGGCAACGAGTCGGTGCCCGCACCGCGGCGCATCGCCGGCGCGATCTACGTGTCGTGCACCGGTCGCGGTGGCGCGCACTTCGGCGCGCCGTCGGCCGAGCTGCAGACCGTGCGGCGCGCGCTGGGCGACGTGCCGCTGGTGGGTTTCTATGCGGCCGGCGAGATCGCGCGCCATCACCTGTACGGCTACACCGGCGTGCTGACGGCGTTTCTCGACTGACTCCGCTGGTGCGGGTCCATGATCGACCCGCAGGTCGGATTGGCGATGGCGGCGGTCGTCGCGCTGGCGCAGTCGCGCGACCCGTTGCACGAATGAGGTGAACCAGAAGCGACCAGGGCGCCGGGTATCGAGAAGCTACAGTGCCGCCATGGACGCCGTCGTGCCGAACCCAACCCACGCCGAGCGCCAGCGCCGCCAGGCCGACGTGGTGGCGGCCCTCGGCGCGGTGCTGCCGCCGCACGCACTGCTGTGGCGGCGCGAGGAAACGCTGCCGTACGAGTGCGATGGCCTCACCGCGTACCGGCAACAGCCGCTGGTGGTCGCGTTGCCCGAGACCGAATCGCAGGTGGCTGCGGTGCTGAAGGCCTGCCATGCACTGCAGGTGCCGGTGGTCGCGCGCGGCGCCGGCACCGGTTTGTCGGGCGGCGCATTGCCGCACATGCTCGGCGTCACGCTGTCACTGGCCAAGTTCAACCGCATCGTGAAGGTCGACCCGGTCGCACGCACGGCGCTCGTGCAATGCGGCGTGCGCAACGCCGCCATCAGCGAGGCGGCCGCACCGCACGGCCTGTACTACGCGCCCGATCCGTCGAGCCAGATCGCCTGCACGATCGGCGGCAACGTGGCCGAGAACTCCGGCGGCGTGCATTGCCTGAAATACGGCCTCACGCTGCACAACATCCTGAAGGTGCGCGGCTTCACCGTCGAGGGCGAGCCGATCGAGTTCGGCGCCGACGCGCTCGACAACGCCGGGCTCGACCTGTTGTCGATCGTGGTCGGCAGCGAAGGCATGCTGGCGGTCACGATCGAGGTCACCGTGAAGCTGCTGCCCCAGCCGCGGGTCGCGCGCTGCGTGATGGCGAGCTTCGACGACATCGCCAAAGCCGGCGACGCGGTGGCCGCGATCATTGCCGCCGGCGTGATACCCGCCGGCCTGGAGATGATGGACAAGCCGATGACGGCGGCGGTCGAGGATTTCGTGCACGCCGGCTACGACCTCGACGCGGCAGCGATCCTGCTGTGCGAGAGCGACGGCACGGCCGAAGAAGTCGACGAAGAAATCGCGCGCATGCAAGCCGTGCTGTCGAAGGCGGGCGCGACGCGGCTGGAGGTGAGCCGCGACGAAGCGCAGCGCCTGAAGTTCTGGAGCGGCCGCAAGAACGCGTTTCCGGCCTCGGGCCGCATCAGCCCGGACTACATGTGCATGGACTCGACCATCCCGCGCAAGCGCCTGGCCGAGATGCTGACCGCGATCGCGCAGATGGAAATCAAGCACCGACTGCGTTGCGTCAACGTGTTCCATGCCGGCGACGGCAATCTGCACCCGTTGATCCTGTTCGACGCCAACGACGCCGACGAGCTGCACCGCGCGCAGATGTTCGGCGCCGACATCCTCGAGTTGAGCGTCGCGCTCGGCGGCACGGTGACCGGCGAACACGGCGTCGGCGTCGAGAAGCTCAATTCGATGTGCGTGCAGTTCAGCGAGCAGGAGCGCGCGCTGATGTTCGGCGTCAAGGCCGCGTTCGATCCCGCCGGCACGCTGAACCCCGGCAAAGTGATCCCCACGCTGCACCGCTGCGCCGAGTACGGCCGCATGCACGTGAAGAAAGGGCTGCTGCCGTTTCCCGAACTGGAGCGCTTTTGAGCGCGGCGCCGCCCGTCACTCGAGATGCGGCACTGCGCCGCGTGGTCGATGGCGTGGCCACCGCGCGCGCCACGCGCACGCCGCTGCAGTTGCGTGGCCACGGCAGCAAGGCCTTCTATGGCGAAACGCCGCGCGGCGACGTGCTCGATCTGGCACCGTTGTCCGGCATCGCGCGCTACGAGCCGACCGAGCTGGTGGTCACCGTGCGCGCCGGCACGCCGATCGCCGAACTCGAAACCGCGCTCGCCGAACACGGCCAGTGCCTGGCGTTCGATCCGCCGCGCTTCCAGCGCGCCGACGACAGCGGACGCGCCGCGCCGGGTCGCGGCACGGTGGGCGGCATGGTGGCGGCGGGGCTGGCGGGGCCGTCGCGCGCCGCAGTCGGTGGCGTGCGCGATTTCGTGCTCGGCGCCGCGCTGCTGAATGCCGATGGCGAGGTGCTGCGCTTCGGCGGTGAGGTGATGAAGAACGTCGCCGGCTACGACGTGTCGCGCCTGCTCGTCGGATCGCTCGGCATCCTCGGTCCGATCCTCGAGCTGTCGTTGAAGGTGCTGCCGACACCGCCCGCACGGACGACCTTGCGCTTCGAATGGCCGCAGGCGCAGGCACTCGCGCAACTGCAGCGCTGGGCCGGACAGCCGTTGCCGCTGCGCGCCAGTGCGTGGTGGAGCGACATGCTGGTGGTGCAGCTCGCGGGCGCCGATGCCGCGGTGCGTGCGGCCACCCAGGCGCTCGGCGGCGACATCGTCGACGCCGCGCTGGCCGAGCGCTTCTGGACCGATCTGCGTGACCAGCACGACGAATTCTTCGGCGCCGCGGCCGAGGCGGTGAAGACCGGCGCGACCCTGTGGCGCGTGTCGGTGGCGCCCCACGCGCCACCGCTGGCGATCGCCGGCGAGCAGCTGATCGAATGGCACGGCGGCCAGCGCTGGATCGTCAACGAATCCGACGCACCGACGATGCGCATGCTCGCCGCGGCGGCCGGCGGCCACGCCACCGCCTTTCGCGGCTCCAAGGCGGGCGGCGCATTCAGCCCGCTGCCCGCGCCGCTGCAGCGCATCCATCGGGAGCTGAAGGCACGCTTCGACCCCGACCGATTGTTCAACCCGGGGCGCCTGTACCCCGACCTGTGATGAATCCACCCGCCATTGAAGACTCGATGCGCGCGTACTACGCGCAACGCGCGCTCATCTATGAACGCGTGTACCACAAGCCCGAGCGACAGGCCGACCTGCGCGCAATGGAGGCCTGGCTGCCCGGCCGCTTCGCCGGCCGCAGCGTGCTCGAGGTCGCCTGCGGCACCGGCTGGTGGACGCCGCACGGCGCGCGCGATGCGCGAAGCTGGCTGGCCACCGATGTGAACCCCGAGACGATGGCGGTTGCGCAGGCCAAGGACATGCCGCCGTGCGTGCGCTTTGCCACCGTCGACGCCTACACGTTCGCGCAGATCGAAGGCCAGCGCTTCGACGGCGCGTTCGCCGGCTTCTGGTGGAGCCATGTGCCGCTGGCACGGCTGCGCCCCTGGCTGGAGATGCTGCACGCGCGCCTGGAGCCCGGCGCGGTGGTGGTGATGCTGGACAACCTCTTCAGCGACGACAGCAGCACGCCGATCTCACGCCACGACGGCGACGGCAACACCTACCAGTTGCGGTCGCTGGACGACGGCAGTGTGCACGAGGTGCTGAAGAACTTCCCGACCCGCGACCAGGCCTTGGCGGCACTCGGCGATCGCGCCCGAAACCCCCAGTGGATCGCGCACCGCCACTATTGGATCCTCGGCTACGAACTGAGCTGATGCAGACGCAACTGAGCTCCGAGTTCAAGGACACGCCGGAAGGTCAGGCCGCCGAGGCGATCCTGCGCAAGTGCGTGCACTGCGGCTTTTGCACTGCCACCTGCCCGACGTATCAATTGCTGGGTGACGAGCTTGACGGGCCACGCGGCCGCATCTACCTGATCAAACAGGTGCTGGAGGGCGACACGCCGACGCGCGCCACACAGATCCACCTGGATCGCTGCCTCACCTGCCGCAACTGCGAGACCACATGCCCATCGGGGGTGCGTTACGGCGAGTTGGTCGACATCGGCCGCGCCATCGTCGAAACGCGCGTCGAACGCCCTGCGCACGAGCGCGCTGCGCGCTGGGCGCTCAAGCAAGGCATGACGTCTTCCCTGTTCGAGCCCGCGCTGAAGCTCGGCCGCTGGGCGCGACCGTTCCTGCCCGCGGCACTGAAAGACAAGGTGCCGCCGGCCCCCAGCACGCAGGCCCACCGCTGGCCCACGCGCACGCACCCGCGCAAGGTGCTGCTGCTGATGGGCTGCGTGCAGCCGGCGATGATGCCCAACATCAACTCGGCCACTGCGCGGGTGCTCGATGCCTGCGGCATTCAGACGCTGGTGGCGGGCGATGCCGGCTGCTGCGGTGCGCTGCGCACGCACCTGGCCGACCGCGAAGGTGGCCTGAACGACATGCGGCGCAACATCGACGCCTGGTGGCCATTGGTCGAAGGGCTCACCGATGCCGGCCCGGTGGAAGCGATCGTGATGAACGCGTCGGGCTGCGGCGTGATGGTCAAGGAATACGGCCACATGCTGGCACACGACCCCGTGTACGCGGCCAAGGCGCACCGCATCGGCGAGATGACGCGCGACGTGAGCGAGCTGCTGCCCGAACTCGTGCCGCAGCTGAAGCCGCGCTTGCACCATGCGCCGTCGACGCGTCTGGCCTACCACGCGCCGTGCACGCTGCAGCACGGTCAACAACTGCGCGGTCATGTCGAAGACGCATTCCGCGAACTCGGCTTCGCCATCGAGGCGCCGGTGGAAAGCCACCTGTGCTGCGGCTCGGCGGGCACGTATTCGGTGTTGCAGCCCGAGTTGGCACACGCGCTGCGCGACCGCAAACTGGCGCACCTCGATGTGCTGCACGCCGGCACGATCGTGTCGGCCAACGTCGGCTGCATCCAGCACCTGCAGTCGGGCACCACCACGCCGGTGCGCCATTGGGTCGAGGTGTTGGACCAGGCGCTGACAGGCTAGAGCTGCGCGCTCAGAAATACAGCACCACCACCTCGGACACGGCACCGTCGCTCAACACCGGCAGCGCAAGCAAGCCGGTGAAGCTCGCGGCGGCGGCGTCGCCATCGTGCAGGCGGCGCACCGCGTCGGGTCCTGCCACCTGCGCGGCACCGGTGAGCCACGCGGCTTCGAGCGGGCTGCCCGCACAGTCGGGGCCGCGGCCGTTGGCCGGGATGGAGCCGCGCACCTCGCAATGCCCGTGCGCACGCTGCAGGTGCGTGCGCAGTTCGCTCGGCAACCAGCTCTCGATGCGGCGCGCGATCGGCCGGGTGGCCGACGACAGCAGGCTCAACACCCATGTTTCGTTGACGCGCACGCTGCACGGCAGCGCCAGCGCGCGCACGATGCCGGCATGCGCGGCGGTCTGCGAGCGCAGGAACTGCGGCGACGTGGCCACGTTGTCGATCAGCACCGCCGCTTCGCGCTGCCACGCCAGCCCCGGTGCACCGGCACCACGTGGCAGCGAGCCGTCGCGCGTGAGCGCTTCCAGATCGGGCGCCGTGGCACCGAAGTAGCCCTCGGCAAGCCTGAGGTCACCAGTCAAGCGCGGGTCGTTGTGCCACAGCTCGATCGCGCCGATGTCGGCTTGGTCGTCGCCGCACAGCAGCACCACCACCGAGGTCAGCACGTCGCCGGCGAAGAACGGCAGTGCCACGGCGCAGGTGAGGCCGGCGGCGCGTGCCGCCTGGGCGCGGCGGAACACCGGCCCTTCGAGCCGGCGCAACATCACCGGCCGCCCTTCGTCCCAGGCGAGCCCGGGCAGCCCCTCGGCACGGCCGAAGCACAGGGTGCGGCTGAGCACGCCGAACTGCGGCGCGGCATCGAACAGCCCGCCACCCAGCTCGAGCAGCGTGCCGTCGGGCGACGGCACCCACACTTCCGCCACGCGCACGAATGTCTTCACAACGAAGACCCAACAAGCATCTTCCGCGCCAAGGCGCGGCGTCCACCCAGCGTCGCGCGTTCAGCGCGCTGCGGCCTGCGGCAAGCGCACCTTGACCTCGAGCACCTGCTTGTTGTCGTGGCGACGTTGCAGCTGCACCTGCACGTCGCCGGTGGGCACCTTGGCGTACCGGGACACCACCTTGGCCAGTTCGCGCTGCAACGCAGGCAGGTAGTCGGGCTTGCGCGGCTGGCCGCGCGCGGCGCGCTCGTGGTCGAGCACGGCCTGCAAGCGCGCCTTGGCCAGGTGAGCCGACTTCTTGTTGCGACCGAAGAAGAACGACAGCAGTGACATCACGCCCCGGCCCTCGCGAACAGGCGCTGGAACAGCGTGGGCCGCGCTGCCTCGGTGAAACGCATCTCGCGGCTCTCGCCGAGGAAGCGACGCACCACATCCTTGTAGGCCTCGGACACCGCGCTCGCCTTCATGTGGATCGCCGGCACGCCCTGGTTCGATGCGTTGAGCACCGTCTGCGACTCGGGCACCACGCCGATCAGCGGAATGCGCAGGATGTCTTCGATGTCCTGCACCGACAGCATCGCGCCGCCGGCCACGCGCGACGGGTCGTAGCGCGTGATCAGCAGGTGTTCCTTGATCGGCTCGCCGCCGTCGATCGCGCGCTGGGTCTTGGCCGCCAGCATGCCGAGGATGCGGTCCGAATCGCGCACCGACGACACCTCGGGGTTGGTGACGATCAGCGCCTCGTCGGCGTAGTGCATCGCCATCAGCGCACCGGTCTCGATGCCGGCCGGCGAATCGCACACGATGTACTCGTAGCCCAGCTCGGCCAGCTCGTCGAGCACGCGCTTGACGCCGTCTTGCGTCAACGCCTCCTTGTCGCGCGTCTGCGAGGCGGCCAGGATCGACAGGTTCTCGCAGTGCTTGTCCTTGATCAGCGCCTGCGTCAGCTTGGCTTCCTGCTGGATCACATGAACGAAGTCGTACACCACGCGTCGCTCGCAACCCATGATCAGGTCGAGGTTGCGCAAGCCGACGTCGAAGTCGATCACCGCGGTCTTGTGGCCACGCAGCGCCAGGCCGGAGGCGAAGGCCGCACTGGTGGTCGTTTTGCCGACACCTCCCTTGCCGGAGGTCACGACGATGATCTTCGCCATCGCGAATGGGTCCTTTCAGGGCCTCAATGGCCGGTGCGGTGGGTGGTGAGGCCGGCCCAGAGGCCGGAGAGGGCTGAGGCCGCGGCGTGCGTCAGCACGCCAGCGCCTCGACCACGAGTTGGTCGCCGCTGAAGCGCACCTGGGCGGCCTTGCCGAGCAGCTCGGGTGGCAGCGCCGCCTCGCCGGTGCGGTACACGCCGGCGATCGACAGCAACTGCGCCTGCATGCACGTGGAATAGATGCGCGCCGCGCTGTCGCCCTTGGCGCCGGCCAGCGCGCGCCCGCGCAGCGGCGCATAGACATGGATGCTGCCGTCGGCGATCACCTCGGCGCCGTAGCTCACCAGCGCCAGCACCACCAGATCGCTGCCGCGTGCATACACCTGCTGGCCCGAGCGCAGCGGCTTGTCGATCACCAGCGCCCCGGTCGGTACCGGCTGCACTGCGGCCGCTTGCACAGCTGTTTCTGCATTGGAAGCGCTTGGCGGCGCCGCA
>DATKJN010000040.1:0-2732 GCA_035543655.1 Burkholderiaceae bacterium
GTGCCCGCGAAAGTCAGCCCAGCGCTGTAGTCGGCTGGCCGTCGTGGGCCAGCTGTCCTGTGAGCCGGCATCGCCGGCGGACGTGTCCGCTTGCACGCCAGCGCTGCGTGGTGGGTGCGTGACGATCGTTGCCACCTCACACCCAGGACCACCATGCTCGACGACCTGAACCGACATCTGCTGGGCGATGCCAGCACGCGCGCCGCGCGCTACCTCGACGGCCTGGATTCACGCCCGGTGGCCCCGAGCCCCGATGCCATTGCACGCCTGGCCGCCTTCGACGTGCCGCTGCCCGCGAAGGCTGGCGACCCCTTGCTCACCCTGCGGATGCTCGACGAGTTCGGCTCGCCGGCCACCATGGCGATGGCCGGCCCGCGCTTCTTCGGCTTCGTGATCGGCGGTGCGCTGCCGGTCACGCTGGCGGCGCAGTGGCTGGCCAGTGCGTGGGACCAGAACAGCGCGCTGCACCGCGTGAGCCCCGGCACCGCGGTGTTGGAGCAGGTGGCGTTGCGTTGGCTGCTCGACGTGTTGCAACTGCCGCCCGAATGCGCCGGCGCATTCGTCACCGGTGCCACGGTGGCCAACCTGTGTGCGCTGGCGGCCGCGCGCCACGCCGTGCTGGCCCGCGCGGGCTGGGACGTGGAAGCGCAGGGACTGATCGGCGCACCGCCGGTCACGGTGGTGGTCGGCGAGGAGGCGCATCCGTCGGTGATCAAGTCGCTCGGCATCCTCGGCTTCGGGCGCAACCGCGCGCTCAAGGTGCCGGTCGACGGTCAAGGCCGCATGCGCGCCGATCGGCTGCCCGCGCTGTCGGGTCCGTCGATCGTGTGCGTGCAAGCCGGCAACGTCAACACCGGTGCGTTCGACCCGGTGCAAGAAGTGTGCGAGCGCGCGCGTGAGGCCGGCGCCTGGGTGCACGTGGACGGTGCGTTTGGCCTGTGGGCCGCAGCCGCTCCATCGCGCGCGCACCTGGCACAAGGCATCGCCAGCGCCGACTCATGGGCCACCGATGCGCACAAGTGGCTCAACGTGCCCTACGACAGTGGGCTCGCGTTCGTGCGCGACGCGAACGCGCTGCGCGCCGCGATGGCCATCACGGCCGAGTACCTGCCCACCGAATCCGAGCATCGCAACCCGGCGGACTACACGCCCGAGTTGTCGCGCCGCGCGCGCGGCGTGGAGGTGTGGGCGGCGCTGCAGTCGCTCGGCCGCGCCGGCCTGTCGGCACTCATCGAGCGCCACTGCGCGCAGGCGCAGCGGTTTGCGTCGGTGCTCGCGGCCGCGGGCTTCGAGATCCTCAACGAGGTGGAACTCAACCAGGTGCTGGTGTCGTTCGGCGACGCGGCGCGCACGCTGCGCGTGATCGAAGCCATCCAGCAGGAGGGAACTTGCTGGGCCGGACCGACCGTGTGGCAGGGGCGCACCGCGATGCGCATCAGCGTGTCCAACTGGTCGACCACCGATGCCGATGTCGAGCGCAGCGCCGCGGCAATGGTGCGGGTGGCACGCGAGGTCTTGTGATGGCATCGGCGTGATCGACGCCGGCGAGCTAACGCACCGAATACCGTTCGATCACGGCCTGGTTGATCTCCACGCCGATTCCCGGCGCCTGCGGGATGTCGACCATGCCGTCGCGCATCGTGATCGCACTGAAGATCAGGTCCTGGCGGAACGGGTGCGACGACTGGTCGTACTCCAGCAGCGGCTCGATCGGCTTGAGCGCCAGCGGCGAGGGCGGCAGCGTGGCGATGAACTGCAGCGACGCCGCGAGCCCGATGCCCGAGGCCCACACGTGCGGGATGATCGGCATGTGCCAGGCCTGCGCGAGCGCGCTGATCTTGCGGCACTCGGTGAAGCCGCCGGCCGAGCACAGGTCGGGCTGCAGGATGTCCACCGCGCGGCGCGAGATCCATTCGCGAAAGCCGATCTTGGTGAACTCGTTTTCGCCGGCGGCGAGGTACACGCCGGTCAGCGACTTCAGTTCGCGGTAGCCGTCGATGTCTTCGGGTGAGATCGGTTCCTCGAACCAGTGGATGCCTGCGCCCTCGATGGCCTTGAGGATGCGCCGCGCGGCGCCCACGTTGTACGCGTGGTTGGCATCGACCATCAGCTTGGGCCCGTCGCCGATGCCCTCGCGCACGCCGAGGATGTAGCGGATGTCGTCCTCAACGCGAAAACCGGTCTTGAGCTTCATCGCGCTGAACCCGTTGCCGATGTGGCGCTTGGCTTCGGCCACCGCGTCGGCCGGGTAGCGCCCGCCCTCGATACGATAGAAGCCGGTGGCGTAGGGCTGCACGCGCGTGCGATACGCGCCGCCCAGCAGCTTGTGCACCGGCTGGCCCGCGGCGCGGCCGAGGCAGTCCCACAGCGCAATGTCCACCGCGCTGATCGCATTGGGCACCGCGCCTTTCTGGCCGTAGGGACGCGTGAGGTTGTACATGCGCTCCCACAGCACGTCGACGTCGGCCGGGTCCTGCCCGATCAGCAGCGGCTTGAGCGCCACTTCGACGATGGTGCGCGCAATCTCCGGTGGCTGCAGGCCATGGCACAGCGACTCGCCCCAGCCGGTGACACCCGCGTCGGTGAGCAGTTCGACGATCATCGTGCTGCGCCGCGTGACCCAGCCCATCGAGAACGAGAAGGGCTCTTCCAGCTCGGTGCGCAGCACGTGGGTCTTGATGTCGACGATCTTCATGACAGCGGCGCTCCTGCGGGCTCGGTGCGAGAGCCCA
>DATKJN010000041.1:0-2366 GCA_035543655.1 Burkholderiaceae bacterium
CACGGCTTTGGCCGATTGCTCTTTTGAGATCACAGGTTCCCCTTCTAACGCCATGATCGGGTAGCAGTTTTGTCGCTGCGCAAATCGCAGCGTGTGCGCAACCGTGTGGATGGCATCCAATTGCGACCACCCCCGCGCGCGATCTCCGAGGGTTCGCGCAGCAGCCGCGCCGGGTCGCGCCTGTCCTGACAGCGCGCAGATGCGAGCGGTGGTCGTCGCCGGCGCAAGTGGCCCTCCCGAGGTGCTGGCCGATCGTTTGGCGGGTTGGCGCTGCACGCTGACCGCGATGCACCCATCCCTCTTCGTCGGATGACATTCAACAGTGCCGCCGCCGCCGTCGGCAACCTGTAAAGTCTTACAGGGGCCGAGTTGCAACAGATCGTTCGGAAGCCGCCGCCGCTTGCCGCGGTGGCTCCACTGTCCGACTCACATCGACGCATGCGCATAACCCCGCCATCCGCCGTCCACACGGCCAAGCCGGTGCAAATGGGCATGCGACACAATCGGCGTCCATGGCAGCACCGGCGGGGCCCGAGTGACAGCGGCCGACTCGCGCGACGAGTACGACCGGCGCATGCACCGCGTGATCGAGGCGATCGACCGGCGCCTCGACCAGCCGCTGGACCTGGCGTCGTTGGCGGCGGTGGCGCATTTCTCGCCGTACCACTTTCACCGGGTGTTCGCCGCCTGGATGGGCGAGACGCTGGGCGACTACCTGCGACGTCGCCGAGTCGAGCAGGCGGCCAGCCGGCTGGCCGCGCAACCGCGCCTGTCGGTGCTGACGGCAGCCCTGTCGGTGGGCTTCGGGTCGGGCGAGGCGTTCTCGCGTGCGTTCAAGGCGCGTTTCGGCTGCTCGCCGAGCGCCTGGCGCGCACAGCGCAAGGACGATCAGATCGACGGCAAGGTCGATCAGGCCTGGCGCCACGGCAGCGGCCAGAGTGGAGACCTCGTCAAGCGCCACGAGAGGACCCCCATGCACGTCAAGTTGATCGAACGCCAACCCACCCGCGTGGCCTACATGCGACACACCGGTCCCTACGGCGAGCCCATCAGCCGGTTCTGGATGGAAGAGGTGGCGCCGTGGATGTCCACCGACGGCCTGTTGGGCCGTGCCCGCTACGGCATCAGCCACGACGACCCGAGCGTGACCGACGCGTCCCAGTGCCGCTACGACGCCTGCATCGAGGTCGACGATCGCTACGTGCCGTCGGGCCGCGCGCAGGTCACCACACTGCCCGGCGGCCGCTACGCGGTGATGCCGTTCAATGGCAACGGTGCCGAGATTTTCTTGGCCTGGCGCCGTTTGCTGGGGGAATGGCTGCCGTCGAGTCGGCTGCAACTCGACATGCGACCTTGCTTCGAACACTATCCGGTCGACTCGACCTGGGACCCCAAGACCGGCGCGTTCAGTTGCGAGATCACGATTCCGGTGGCGCCGTTGTAAGCGCCGCCCCGGCGTGACGCTTTGACGCTGCGCGACGTGACGGATTCGGCGCCGCGCTTTGGGCACGCGTGCCGCCCACACGGCCAGCCGGGAGAATCCCGGCAAGCAAAACGGTTGCCGTGGAGGAGTGAGCATGAGCGCAAGTCCCATCCGTCGTGCCGGCGTGTCGGCAACGCTGTTGCTGGCCCTGGTACTGAGCGCGTGCAGCACCGCACCGACCCAGCCGGCCGCGAACGCCGCCGCACCCGCCGACGCCGACGCGCAGCAGCGCGAGGTGCTGCGTGGCTACGTGATCGCGATGACGCAGCGCGACGAGTTGTACGAGGCGTTCTCCGGCATGCGCCGTGGCGAGCCGATGTTCACGGCGGCCAAGGAGAGCATCGGCAACATGTACCGGGACCCGGTGGTGCTCGATTGGATGATCGACCAGATGGCGCAGGACCGTGCCGGCTTCGCCAAGCGCTTCGGCAGCGTGATGATGGAAGGGTTCGCGCGTGCCAACGACGACGCCGCGTGGAAGATGCTGCGCCCGGTGGGCACGGCGCTCGGCCGCCTGGACGCGCAGCAGTGCGCGGCCTACCAGGCCGAGACGCGCAACAACTCCGGCGTGCGCGGTGCCTCGATGTCGGCGCTGGTGCGCCGCATGCACCCGTCCGAGCTGAACGAGTTCTTCGACGGCTTCCGCCTGGCGCTGCGTGCCGGCATCCAACGCGAACCGCTGCGCCCGATGGCCAGCAGCACACAGGTGGCCGCCGCGCTGGCCAGCATTCCGCAGAACATGCCGATGGGCGTGGGCGCGATGAACGAATGCTCGGCGGTCGCTGCCGCCACCCATGCCGTGCAAAACGCTCGCGGCGACACGCGCAGCCACCTGCTGTCGGTGATGCTGGCCTCCGCCGGCCTGGGCGCGCAGCGCGATCTC
>DATKJN010000042.1:0-2610 GCA_035543655.1 Burkholderiaceae bacterium
GCTCGATCGCCGGCATCGGCGTGGTGAGCGGCAAACGCTGCGCCATCGCGGCGAGTGACTCCGGCATCAAAGGCGGTACCGTCGCGCCGATGGGGCTGAAGAAGGCGCTGCGCCTGCAGGAGATCGTGCGCGACAACAAGCTGCCGCTCGTCCATCTCGTCGAATCGGGCGGCGCCAACCTGCTCTACCAGGCGGAGATGTTCGTGGAAGGCGGGCGCGGCTTCGCCAACCAGGCGCGCATGTCGGCCGCCGGCATCCCCCAGATCGCGGTGGTGCACGGCTCGTCGACCGCGGGTGGTGCGTACCTGCCGGGCTTGAGCGACTACATCGTGCTGGTGCGCGGCCGCTCCAGCATCTACCTGGCCGGCACGCCGCTGGTGAAAGCCGCCATCGGCGAAGACGCCACCGACGAAGAGCTCGGCGGCGCGATGACCCATGCCGAGATCACGGGCTTGGGCGAATACCTGGCCGAGAACGACGCGCACGCCATCGCGATCACGCGCGAGCTGATGCACCAACTGCCGTGGGATCCGGCGAGCGCAGATCAAGGCGCCGAGCCGCCGCTGTTCGACGCCGAAGAGCTGATGGGCGTGGTGCCGATCGACGAGCGCGAACCGTACGACGTGCGCGAGATCGTGGCGCGCATCGTCGATGGCTCGCGCTTCCTGGAGTTCAAGGCGCCATACGCCACCGACACCGTCTGCGGCCACGCGATGATCGAAGGCCACCGTGTCGGCTTCATCGGCAACAACGGGCCGATCCAGCCCAACGGCTCGGTGAAGGCGGCGCAGTTCATTCAACTGTGCGACCAGTCGGGCACGCCGCTCGTGTTTCTGCAGAACACCACCGGCTACATGGTGGGCCGCGAGGCCGAGCGCGCCGGCGCCATCAAGCACGGCAGCAAGATGATCCAGGCGGTGGCCAACGCGCGCGTGCCCAAGTTCACCATCGTGGTGGGCGGCAGCTACGGCGCTGGCAACTACGGCATGTGCGGCCGCGGCTTCGACCCGCGCTTCATCTTCAGCTGGCCGAGCGCGCGCGTGGCGGTGATGGGCGGCGCGCAGATCGCCAAGGTGATGGAGATCGTCAACCGCGCCAAGCTGCAGCGCGCCGGCCAACCGGTGAACGAGGCGGCGATCAAGGCGATGGGCGACCACCTGAAGGCGCAGGTCGACAAGGAGTCGACCGTGCTGTTCGGCACCGCGCGGCTGTGGGACGACGGCATCATCGACCCGCGCGACACGCGGCGCGTGCTGGCGCTGTGCCTGAGCGTCTGCGCCGAGGCCGCTGCACGAACCCTGCGGCCGAACACCTTCGGTGTCGCCCGCATGTAGAGAGATTCTTTTCGGAGACCCCATGAAGTTCACGACCGAACACGAGCAGATCCGCGACACCGTCAAGCGCTTCATCGTCAACGAGGTCAATCCGCACGTGAAGGAGTGGGAGGCCGCGCAGCAGTACCCGGCGCACCAGGTGATGAAGCGCCTCGGCGACCTGGGCCTGCTGGGCCTCAAGTACCCGGAGAAGTTCGGCGGCGCCGAGCTCGACTTCAGCTACTCGATGGTGATGGCCGAGGCGCTCGGTTTCTGCGATGTCGGCGGCGTGCCGATGTCGATCGGCGTGCAGACCGACATGGCCACGCCGGCGCTGGCCCGCTTCGGCTCCGACGAGTTGCGCAACGAATGGCTCAAGCCGACGATCGCCGGCGACCTGGTGAGCTGCATCGGCGTGAGCGAGCCCGGCGGCGGCTCCGACGTGGCGGCGCTCAAGACCAGCGCGCGCAAGGACGGCGACGACTACGTGATCAACGGCACCAAGATGTGGATCACGAATGGCTTGCAAGCCGATTGGTGCTGCCTGCTCGCCAACACCAGCACCGAAGGCGGGCCGCACAAGAACAAGAGCCTGATCGTGGTGCCGATGAACGCCAAGGGCATCACCAAGCAGAAGATCCACAAGATCGGCATGTGGTCGAGCGACACCGCGCAGCTGTTCTTCGACAACGTGCGCGTGCCGCGCAGCAACCTGATCGGTCAGGAGAACATGGGCTTCATCTACCAGATGATGCAGTTTCAGGAGGAGCGGCTGTGGGCCGCGGCCTCCGGCATCACCGGCATGGACCTCACGATCGACCAGACCATCGACTACACGCGCCAGCGCCAGGCGTTCGGCAAGAGCATCCTCGACAACCAGGTGGTGCACTTTCGCCTCGCCGAGCTGCGCACCGAAGTGGAGGCGCTGCGCGCCCTCACCTACCGCGCGGTGGAGCTTTACGTGGGCGGCAAAGACGTGACCAAGCTCGCGTCGATGGCCAAGCTCAAGTGCGGGCGCCTCGCGCGCGAAGTGAACGACGCCTGCCTGCAGTACTGGGGCGGCATGGGCTTCACCTGGGACAACCCGGTGTCGCAAGGCTTCCGCGACGGCCGCCTGGGCTCGATCGGCGGTGGCGCCGATGAGGTGATGCTCGGCATCATCTGCAAGATCGAAGGCACGTTTCCGAAGGGCATGCATTGAGCGCATGGTTCGCTTCCTTGGCTTTGCATTGCTGCTGACGGCGACCTCGGCGATGGCCATCGACCTGCGCCCGTTGTGGGACTTTTCCAAGCCTGC
>DATKJN010000043.1:0-2092 GCA_035543655.1 Burkholderiaceae bacterium
ACATGGGTGGTTCGAGGCATTGACATGAAGCGGTACCCGCATGCCATGACCGAGCTTGCCCAACGGGCAAACTTTCCGTGCCAAGGCCTTGCGCGGCGCGGTAGGCGGCACCCGGAGTGGGCTCCTACTGTCGCAGTTGGCGCTGCGCGCCGACTGCGCTGTGACGCTCGCATCACAAGGGCGGCTGCGATGCCGCTCGCAGCGGCGCTGAACGGCCGCGGTTTTGCCACGCACGGTTTCACGCAAGGCGCACGGGACCGCTGAAATGGCGCTGTTCTCACGCAACCGCGACGACGGCAAGAAGCCCGCCGGCCCGATCCTGGTGGTCGAAGGACTCGACGTCTACTACGGCCGCGCGCATGCACTGCAGGGCGTGAGCTTCACGCTGGATGCCGGCGTGTTCGGCATCGTCGGCCGCAACGGCATGGGCAAGACCACGCTGTGCAATGCCATCACCGGCCTGGTCAAGGCCACCGGCCGCGTGGTGCTGGCCGGCGAACAGATCCTCGGCCTGGCGCCCAACCAGATCACGCAGCGCGGCATCGCCTACGTGCCGCAGGGTCGGCGCGTGTGGCCCAGCTTGAGCGTGGACGAAACGCTGCGCCTGGTGGCGCCGCGCAGGCGCGACATCGATCGCATCTACACCATGTTCCCGCGCCTGGCCGAGCGCAAGGGCCATGGCGGCGCACAACTGTCGGGCGGCGAGCAGCAGATGCTGGCCATCGGCCGCGCGCTGCTGCTCGATCCGAAGCTGTTGGTGATGGACGAACCCACCGAGGGCCTGGCGCCGGTGATCGTGGCGCAGGTGGAGCAGGCGCTGCGCCAGCTCGCGACCGAGGGCGACATCGCCGTGCTGCTGATCGAGCAGAACCTCGGCGTGGCGATGGACGTGGCCGATCGCATCGGCGTGATGGTCAACGGCCGCATCTCGCAGGAGATGGCGGCGTCCGAGCTCGCGGCCGACCGCGAGTTGCAGGAGCGGCTGCTCGGCGTGCGCTCGAGCGACGACGAACTCGAAGCCGAGGTCGCCGCGCCGCCGCCTGCACCCGACACGGTGCAGGTGCTGACCGTGCGGCGCAGCTTCGCTGAAGGCGCGCCGGCACTCGACGATCCCGCGCCGCGCATGGTGCGCGGCTTCAACCGCTGGAACGCCGGCGGCACCGCGGCACCCGTGAGCGACATCGCGCGTGGACCTTCCGCGGCGCCCGCGCCCGCGCCGAAGCCTGCTGCTGCGGCCCAGGTGTTTGACTTCCCCGTCGCCGCCAGCAGCGGCCGTGCGGCCTATGTGGCGGGCACCTTCGACACCAAGGGGCGCGAGCTGTTCTTTCTGCGCCAGTGCCTGGAAAAACTCGGCCTGCGCGTGGTCACGGTCGACCTCGCCACATCGGGCAAACCGTCGCCGGCGAGCGTGCACCCGCGCGAGGTGGCGCGCTTCCATCCCGAGGGCGAGCGCGCGGTGTTCACCAACGACCGCGGACGCTCGGTGAGTGCGATGGCGATCGCGTTCGAGCGATTCATGCTGCAGCGGCGCGACGTCGGCGGCCTGATCTCGGCCGGTGGGTCGGGCGGCACCACGCTGGCCACGCAGGCGATGCGCGCGCTGCCGATCGGCACGCCGAAGGTGATGGTGTCGACCATGGCCTCGGGCGACACGCGGCCCTACGTCGGCCCGAGCGACATCTGCATGATGTATTCGATCACCGACGTGCAGGGCATCAACCGCATCAGCGAGAAGGTGCTGGCCAACGCCGCGCATGCGCTGGCCGGCATGATCGCGCATCCCGCGGCCGCCGCCAGCGACACCAAGCCGGCGCTCGGCCTGACGATGTTCGGCGTCACCACGCCGTGCGTGCAGATGGTGACCAAGCGCCTGGAAGCCGAGTACGACTGCCTGGTGTTCCATGCCACCGGCGTGGGGGGGCAGACGAAGGAGAACCTGGCCGACACCGGGCTGCTGGCCGGCGTGATCGACGTGTCGACCACCGAGATCGCCGACGAGATCGCCGGCGGCGTGCTGTCCGCCGGCCCGACGCGCATGGACGTGTTCGCGCGCCACCCGTTGCCCTACGTTGGCTCATGCGGTGCGCTCGAC
>DATKJN010000044.1:0-2870 GCA_035543655.1 Burkholderiaceae bacterium
CGGAGTCCACCCACGAACAAGGCAAGGCCGGCCTCACCGAGTGCACGCCCGAGGAGTTCGCGCGCATCCAGCAGCTCAACGCCGACTACAACGCCAAGTTCGGCTTCCCGTTCATCCTCGCCGTGCGCGGCCCGCGCGGCACCGGCCTCGACAAGCGCCAGATCCTCGCCACCTTCGCGCAGCGCCTGGCCAACCACCCGGACTTCGAGTTCGCCGAGGCGCTGCGCAACATCCACCGCATCGCCGAGATGCGCTTGAACGACAAGTTCGATGCGCAGCCCGACCTCGGCAACCTGATCCTCGACTGGTCCGAGGCGCTCGCAACGCACAGCGACCCCGGCTTCAAGGAACACGGCCAGCTCACGGTGACCTACCTCACGGCCGCGCACCGGGCCTGCAGCGCGCAGCTCACCGCCTGGATGCGCGACTGCGGCTTCGACGAGGTGAACACCGACGCGGTCGGCAACGTGGTCGGCCTCTACCATGGGCAAGACCGCGGCGCCAAGCGCCTGCTGACCGGCTCGCACTACGACACCGTGCGCAACGGCGGCAAGTACGACGGCCGGCTCGGCATCTTCGTGCCGATGGCGTGCGTGCGCGAGCTCAAGCGGGCGAACCGGCGGTTGCCGTTCGGCATCGAGGTGATCGGCTTCGCCGAAGAGGAAGGCCAGCGCTACAAGGCGGTGTTCCTCGGCTCCGGCGCCTTGACCGGCGACTTCGACCCGGCGTGGCTGGCGCAGACCGATGCCGACGGCGTGCTGATGCGCGAGGCGATGACGCAGGCCGGCCTGAAGATCGACGACATCCCCAAGCTCAAACGCGACCCGTCGCGCTATCTCGGTTTCGTCGAGGTGCACATCGAACAAGGCCCGGTGCTGAATCGGCTCGACGTGCCGCTCGGCATCGTGACCTCGATCAACGGCAGCGTGCGTTACCTGTGCGAGATCCACGGCATGGCCAGCCACGCCGGCACCACGCCGATGGACATGCGACGCGACGCCGCGGCGGCCACCGCCGAGCTGGTGCTGTATCTCGAGCAGCGCGCTTCGAGCGCACCGAACCTCGTCGGCACGGTCGGCATGCTGCAGGTACCCAACGGGTCGATCAACGTGATCCCGGGGCGCTGCGCGTTCAGCCTCGACATCCGCGCCACCACCGATGCGGTGCGTGACGCCTGCGAGCGCGACGTGCTCGCCAAGCTGCGCGAGATCTGCGAGCGCCGTGGCCTCGGCCACACCGCCGAGCAGACCATCCGCGCGCCGGCCGCACCCAGTGCACCGGCCTGGCAGGCGCGCTGGGAGGCCGCAGTGTCGTCGCTCGGCCTGCCGATCGTGCAGATGCCCAGCGGCGCCGGCCACGATGCGATGAAGCTGCACGAGGTGATGCCGCAGGCCATGCTGTTCCAGCGCGGCCTCAATGCGGGCATCAGCCACAACCCGCTGGAGGCCATCACCAACAACGACACCGAGCTGTCGGTGCGCGCCTTCCAGCACCTGTTGACCCAACTGTCCACCGCATGACCGCCGACCCGGAGATCTACGATCGCCTCGACCACTGGGTCGACGAACATTTCGAAGAGCAGACGCGCTACCTGCAGGAGCTGGTGCGCGTGCCCACCGACACGCCGCCCGGCAACAACGCGCCGCATGCCGAGCGCACGGCGGCGATGCTCAAGCTGATGGGCTTCGAGGCCGAGCACCACAAGGTGCCCGATGCCGTGGTGAAGGCCGCGGGTCTGCAATCGATCACCAACCTGATCGTCAAGCACCGCTTCGGCGACGGGCCGACGATCGCACTCAATGCGCATGGCGACGTGGTGCCGCCGGGCGACGGCTGGACCCGGCATCCCTACCGCGCCGAGATCGTCGACGGCAAGCTCTACGGCCGGGCGTCGGCGGTGAGCAAGAGCGACTTCGCCACCTACACTTACGCGCTGCGTGCGCTGATCGCCAGCGGCGCCAAGCTGCGCGGTGCGGTCGAGCTGCACTTCACCTACGACGAGGAGTTCGGCGGCGAGCTCGGGCCGGGCTGGCTGCTCAACCTCGGGCTCACGCAGCCCGACGTGCTGATCGCCGCCGGCTTCAGCTACCAGGTGGTGGTGGCGCACAACGGCTGCCTGCAGCTCGAGGTCACGCTGCACGGGCTGGCCAGCCACGCCGCCTATCCCGATACCGGCGTCGATGCGCTGCAGGCGGCCAACAAGCTGCTCACGGCGCTTTACGCGCACAACGACGTGCTGCGCACGCGGCTGTCGAAGGTGGTGGGCATCCAGCATCCCTACCTCAACGTGGGCCGCATCGAAGGCGGCACCAACACCAACGTGATCCCGGGCAAGGTGGTGCTCAAGCTCGACCGCCGCATGATCCCGGAGGAAGACGCCGCGCAGGTCGAGGCCGAGGTGCGCGAGCTGATCACCTCCACCGTGGCGCGGTGCCCGGGCATTCGCCTGGAGATCAAACGCCTGCTGCTGGCGCAGTCGCTCAAGGCCTCGCCGAGCAACCACACGTTGGTGGCAGCGCTGCAGCGCCACGCGCAGACACTGTTCGGCGAAGAGATCCCGGTGTCGGGCACGCCGCTGTACACCGACGTGCGCCTGTACGGCGCGCTCGGCATCCCGTGTGCGATCTACGGCGCTGGGCCGCGCACGGTGCTGGAGTCCAACGCCAAGCGCGCCGACGAGCACCTAGTGCTCGAAGACCTGCGACGCGCCACCAAGGTGGTGGCGCGCACGCTGCTCGACCTGCTGAACTGAACGAAAGCCCGCGATGAGCACCAGCGACGGCCGCATCCTCGATCCGATCGACCGCATCTCCGAGGTGTTGTTCGGTCTGTTCATGGTGCTCACGTTCACCGGCACGCTGAGCGTGGCC
>DATKJN010000045.1:0-3680 GCA_035543655.1 Burkholderiaceae bacterium
TCGAGTTGATCGAGTTGCTGACAGCGCGTGCTCCATGAGGATTTGCCAAGTGATGTTTCATGCACTAAGTTCGGACCAGTTATTTACGTGGTCCGTCATAGATGACAGAACTGTCTCCTGCCGAACTCCGGCGACGCCGCAAGCAGTTGCTGCGCAAGCTGCCGCCGCTGGACGCAGTGCTGCGAGGTTCGTTGATCGAGCGCTACAAGCGCTGTGGCAACCCGCGCTGCAGATGTGCCAATGGCCCAGGGCATGGACCGAAGTTCTACCTGTCGGTCAGCCACGCCGGCGAGTCGCCGCACATGGAGTACGTCCCCCAGGCAGAGCATGCCGTGGTCAGCGAGTACCTGGCCAACTACGCTCGCGTGCGAGAGATCCTGGAAGAGATCTCGCAGATCAACCACGAGCTGTTGCGCCGGCGGCAGCCGCTGTGAGGCACAGCGGTGAGCCAGCCCTTCGCTTCGCTCACCGCCCACTTCGACATACGCGACGGCGCCACGCTGCTCGCGAACATGCTCATCGGCCTGGTCGACAGCGATCCCGCACTCACGACCATGGAGGCCCACGATGAGCACGCTGATCACCGACGCCCACCTGAGCAAGCCAGCGTACATCTACGTGCGCCAGTCGACCCTGGCGCAGGTACGCCACAACCAGGAGAGCACCGAGCGCCAATACGCCCTGCGGGACAAGGCTCTGACCCTGGGCTGGTCGCAACGATCGGTGCGCGTGCTGGATCGGGATCTGGGCCAGTCGGGCGCTCAGATGAGCGGGCGGGAGGACTTCAAGACCCTGGTGTCGGATGTGGCGATGGGCCAGGTCGGCGCGGTGTTTGCGCTGGAGGTGTCGCGCCTGGCGCGCTCGAACCTGGACTGGCATCGGCTGCTGGAGCTGTGCGCGCTGACGCACACGCTGGTCATCGACGCCGATGGCTGCTACGACCCCGGCGACTTCAACGATGGGTTGCTGCTGGGTCTGAAGGGCACGATGGCGCAGGCCGAGCTGCATTTCCTGCGCGGGCGCCTCCAGGGCGGCAAGCTGAACAAGGCGCGCAAGGGTGAACTGCGGTTCCCGTTGCCCGTAGGCTTCTGCTACGACGATCAAGGCCGCATCGTCGCCGATGCCGACGACGAGGTTCGCGGCGCCGTGCAGCTGGTGTTCACGCTGTTTCGCGAGACGGGTAGCGCCTACGCCGTGGTCCGGCGCTTTGCGCAGTCCGGACTGCGCTTCCCCCGGCGCGCCTACGGCGGCGCATGGGCGGGCAAGCTGCTGTGGGGCCGCCTCACCCACACACGGGTGCTGGGGCTGCTGAAGAACCCCTCGTACGCCGGCACCTATGTCTTCGGCCGCTACCAGTACGTCAAGAGCGTCACCGTCGACGGCGAGGTGCGCAAGAATGTGCGGGCCATGCCCACGCCGGACTGGCGTGTCCACTTGCCTGACCACCACGAGGGCTACATCACGGTGGAGGAGTTCGAGCAGAACCAGCAACGTCTGGCGCGCAATCGCACCAACGGCGAGGGCACGGTGCTCAGCGGCGCCGCACGCGAGGGCCTGGCCCTGCTGCAGGGACTGCTGATGTGCGGCAGCTGCGGCCGCGCGTTGACCGTGCGCTATCGGGGCAACGGCGGCCTCTATCCGATCTACGAGTGCAACTGGGCGCATCGCGAGGCGCTGGCGAGCGTCAGCTGCTTCAGCGTGCGCACGGACTCACTGGACGAGGCGATTTGCGAGGAGATGTTCAAGGCCCTGAAGCCCGCCGAACTCGAGCTGGCGATGGCCGCCCTCGACGATCTCGAGCAGCGCGACCAAGCCGTCATGCGCCAGTGGCAGATGCGCATCGAGCGCGCCGAGTACGAGTGCGCCCTGGCCGAGCGCCGCTACCAGGAGGTCGATCCCGCCAACCGGCTCGTCGCCGCCAGTCTTGAACGGCGCTGGAACGATGCCTTGTCGCGCGTCGAGGAGGTCAAGGCCGAGGCGGCGAAGTTCCAGGCGCAGAAGACTCGCGTCCTGACGACTGAGCAACGCGGCAAGATCCTGGCCTTGGCGCGCGATCTGCCACGTCTGTGGCGAGCACCCACCACGGAGGCGAAGGATCGCAAGCGCATGCTGCGACTGCTCATCGCCGACATCACCGTCGAAGACCTGCGCGCGTCGCGCCAGGTCGTTCTGCATATCCGCTGGCAGGGCGGCGCCTGCAGCGACGTGACGGTCACCCGGCGCACGCCTATTGCCCAGCAATGGCGCTATCCCGCCGCGACCGTCGAGCGGGTGCGGGAACTGTCGCGTGATCTGACGGACGCGCAGATCGCCCAGGCCTTGAATGCCCAAGGGCTGCTCAGCGCCAAGAGGCAACCGTTCACGCCCAGCATGGTCCAGTGGATCCGCTATCGCTACGCCGTGCCCGCCGCTCGGCTACAGCGGCCTGACGAAATCACGGTCAGACAGCTGGCCGACGAGCTCGGCGTGAGTATTCATTTCGTGCACTACTGGATCAAGCAAGGCGTAATCAACGCCCGCCAGATCGGTGGCTATGGACCTTGGTGGATCACCGTCAGCGACGAGCAGCGCCGCGATCTCCACGATCAAATCCGCAACCCCAGACACCTCCAGAGCCGGTCATTGCAAAGCTCAACTGTAAGGAGTGCGTTATGAAGCCACCGTCGGCACGCCCAGTGTCCTCACCCCGCCTTGCGGCTTGGGGATGTCCACCGCACGCACTTCCCGTGGCAGGTAACAGCCCGCCAGCAGCGCCGCCTTCACTGAGGGCCAGTGAGTGTGCAGCCACGCCTTCAGGTCCTGCACCCGCATGCCGTCAGCACCGGGCGCCCCCTTGTTGCGCAGCACCCGCTCGTAGGCCCGCCACATGTTGCCGCGCTCGACCACCTGCTCCATGAGCTGCGTGGCCGCTTCCGCTTTCGTTCGCCCCGTTGTCGCCGTGCCCGACTCGGCACCGTCGCCGGCCTCGGTCGGGTTCCGCCCGCCTCGCCCAGCATCGGCCGCGCCCGGGGAATCGGCCCCGTGGCGCGCTTGTGCGTTGTCGTCGTTCATCGAGATCACCGGTCCTACTCGCGTTCTCTCATGTTCGGCCCTTCAGTGCGCGGCGCACCTACTATGGCCTCTGCTGACTTCTGACCCACCATCCCCGCGCCTCTCGGCGCCGGTAGCCCTCTCGGGCAGCGAGCCAGATCTCCCCGGGTATTGCGCACCCACCTTTACGCTTATGCCTGTCGGATATACGCCGTTGCGTTCCGTGCAAGTACCGGGCTTTGACGATATTGGCCGCCTCACCCCGCAACGCCGCCTCATATCCGCTTCCTGTTCGTCAGGCCAGCGCTTTGCCTTCGGCTTCCTTCAGATTCGCAGTCACCCGCGACACCCTTGCCGTTCGGCTAACGGTTCCCCTTGCCGGGCCCGTGGAGGACTTTCACCTCCAAGTGAGTGCGCCCTGCCGGGCGCACCAAAGAAAAAGCCGCAGCGCGTGGCTGCGGCTTTCTTGTGTTCGAAGGTCCGGGTGTGCCCGGGCCGGTCGATTACAGGGGGCGGATGTTGGCCGCCTGCAGCCCCTTGGGGCCTTGCTTCACTTCGAATTCGACGCGCTGGTTTTCCTGGAGGGTCTTGAAGCCCGTGCCCTGGATATCGCGGAAGTGGGCGAAGAGGTCATCGCCGCCCGCGTCCTG
>DATKJN010000046.1:0-3780 GCA_035543655.1 Burkholderiaceae bacterium
GCGCGGCATCCACCACCGCAGCGCGCAGCGCCTGCGCATAACGCTGCTGCCAGCCGCTCAATGCGTCGAGGTACAACGCCGGCGTGGTGGCGGACGTGAGGATCATCTTCATGGTGCTCACCGGCGCGCCTTGGCCGGGCGATCGAACTTCTGCCAGAACTGGAACGGCTCTTCGTGCACCTCGATGTCGAGCTCGGCGATGCGCGCCTGCAGGCGCTCCTGCACGGCGACCGCCTGGTTGTAGACCAGCGGGCCGATCTCCTCGAGAAAGTAGCCGAGCAGCCCGCCGGCGGCCACGTTGCCGATCCTTTCTTCCATGTTGTCGCGGAAGTAGCGCTCGATCGAGGCGATGGCTTGGGTGCGCACGTCTTTGGGCAGCTCGATGGTCATGGTCTCGTGGGTCTCGTGGGCACACGGCGGAACAAGCCAGCGTAGTCGATCACCACGCCGTCGTCATCCACCGGCAGCTCGGCCTGGAAGCCGCTGCCGTCGAGATTCTCGAACAGATACCGCCGCTCGCCCAAGCGCGTGTAGGCCTGCGCCTGCGGCTGCACGGTGAGATCGGGCGCGAACACCCAGGCCATGCGGAACTCGCGCCGCTCGCCCACTGCCATCGGCTCGCGCCGGATCGGAAAGCTGTTGGTGAACGGCGTGGGCCAGATGTCGATGTCGATGCAGCCGTCGAGTTCGTCGATCGCGCGGCCGTCGGCGCGTTGCCAGTGGCCGTGGCCGTCGGTGTTCAGCGCCAGCGTCCGGGTGCTGCGATCGGTGGAGGCCGTGAGCTCGGCTTGGCGCAAGCGCCACGCATCGTCCCACGCCAGCCGATAGGCGAGGCGAAACGGCCCTTGCTGCTCGTCGACGGCGAGCAGCACGCTGTCGGCCGCGCGATCCGACAGCAGCAGGTGCTCCAGCCCCACGCCCTCGTGGTCGGGGTTCCAGATCGGCGTCCAGCAGAGGCTGCGGCGTGTGGATGCCGGCATCGCGTGCTCCTTTCGTGCTGTGCCCTTGCTCGTTGGTCGACGCGCGGCCACGAGCCTTGCACAGATCTGCGTCGGCTGCAGCGGTCGGCATCTGCAAGGATCGGTGGCCCGTAAGCGTTACCGCAACGCACCATCGCATCCAACGGAGATTCGCATGTCGACCCTCGAAACCGAACGCCTGATCCTGCGGCCGTGGCACGCCGGCGACTTCGCGGCCTTCGAACGCTACTACGCCGACGCCGACGATGCCCGATTCGTCGGTGGACAGAAGGACCGCGAGCATGCGTGGCGCCACCTGGCGCTGCAGCTCGGCCACTGGGCGCTCAAGGGCTTCGGCTACTGGGCGGTCGACGAGAAGGCCAGCGGTGCCTTCGTCGGCTGCGCGGGCCTGTGGCAGTCACCCGGCTTTCCCGAAATGGAGCTCGGCTACTGGCTGGTGCGTGAGCACCGTGGCAAGGGCTATGCGCGCGAGGCCTGTCTGCGCAGCCGCGAGCATGCCCGCGACGCGCTGCGCGCCCCCTCGCTGGTGAGCTACATCCATCCGGACAATGCCGCGTCGATCGCCTTCGCACGGAGCCTCGGCGCGGTGTACGAACGGACCCTCGACCTGGCCACCTTCGGTCCGCACGGCGTGTATCGGCACTTCTAGTTGCGATCGGCGGCCTGTCACGCACGCGAACACGTCGTCAACAGGCTTGGCGGTGGCGTAGGAGCCAGCCGTCACGTCGCCGTTACGCCGAGGGTTGGTCGATGGCAGCCGGCTCCGCGTTTTCTCCGTTGGTGCGGCGAGTGGCAACACCGATAGTCGAGCCTGTCGCCACCGGAGACCCGTCATCCATGAGCCCCGACCTCCAAGCGCTCAACGCCGCCGTGCTGTCCGACACGCTCGACAGCCTGGGCTTGATGCAGCAGGCGATGAAGCCGTTCATGCGGCCGCTCGACGACACGCTGCAGTTGATCGGGCGTGCGCGCACCGGGCTGTACATGCCGGTGTACGAGCACCGCGACGGCGACAACCCCTACGAGGTGGAGATCGCGCTGGTCGACGACCTCAAGCCGCACGACGTGGTGGTGCTCGCCTGCGATGGGCCCACCGATCGCATCGCGCCGTGGGGCGAGCTGCTGTCCACCGCATCGGCGGCGCGCGGGGCAGCCGGCTGCGTGACCGACGGCCTGGTGCGCGACGTGAAGCAGATTCGCGAGATGCGCTTTGCGGTGTTCTGCGGCGGCATCGGTCCGCTCGACACCAAGGGCCGCGCGCGCATGGTCGAGCGCGACGTGCCGGTGCAGTGCGCCGGCGTCACGGTGCGGCCGGGCGACCTGGTGTTCGGCGATGTCGACGGCGTGGTGGTGGTGCCGCGCGAGCACGAGGCCGCGGTGCTCAAGCGCGCGCTCGACAAGGTGGCCGGCGAGAACCTGTCGCGTGAGGCCCTGCAACGCGGCGAGAAGCTCGCCGACGTGTTCAAGCGCCTGGGCATCCTGTAGCGCGCTCGAGCGCCGGCGTGTGCGCTACGGCGCGGTGGCCCGCGTCGTCGTCAACGTGGCGGGCCGCCCAGCGGCGGGCGGTTCTTGCGGTATGCGTTCTTCAGGGCGATCTTGCCGTCGCGAAAGGTGAGCAGGTCGCAGCCGTTCACCTCGACGCGGGCGCCATCGGCGCGGGTCCCGGTGAACGTCCATTCCGAGACGCCTCGGTCGCCGCAAACGAAGTGGCGCGCACCGCGCCAATGCGCATCGGGATAAGTGGCCCACACGTCGCAGAAACCCGCTCGCACCGCCTCGCGGCCGACGTATCGGGTGCCGGACACGTCGGGGCCCGCCGAGGCTTCGAACACGCAGTCTTCGCTCATGAAGCCCATCAGGGCCTCGATGTCGTGACGGTTCCACGCATCGGCGAACGCCTGCAAGACCTCGACCGTGACCGTCTCCGTGGAACTTGGCATGAGCGGACCTCCATTGCGGTATTGGGCAGCTAGCTGCAACGGCCGACGGACATCACCGGACCCTGCGGCGCGTAGTGCCGGAAGCTGTAGCTGCCGTCGGACAGCAGCTTGATGTAGCCGCTGCCTTGCGGCGGAAACAGTATGGCGTAGGCGCCGTCCCGATCCCATTCGATGCGGCCGTGCTCGTACTGCACCAGCACATTGTCGGCCTCGGGCGCGGATTCGACCGTGCCGTCGGAGCGGGCGGCCTTCAGCTTGAAGGCAAACGCCTGGACCGACGTCTGGCCGGCGCAGGCCACGTGCAGGTTGCCGCAGAAGTAGGGCAGCGCCGGTCGGCACGCGACCTCGCCCGTGCGCGAGAGCTTGGCCACCACCGAGGGCGGCGCGTTCTCGTTGGCCCACCCCGCTGTGCTCGACAGGGCCAGGCACACCGCCAGCACACGGCTGCGCGTCATGGCGGCAGCGCGTAGTCGAACTCGTAGAAGTGCGTGCCGTCGGCGATGCGCAGCCTGAGCATGCCCGACAGTCCGGCCAGCGCTGCCACGCCCGAACCGGGCACGACCGTGATCGACAGCTGCTGCGCGCCTTCATTCATCGTGCCGCTGTGCTGGAACACGAAGCTGCCGCTGCGGCCGTGCAGCGCGCCGGTCACGCGCTCGATCGCGACATAGCCGGCCGAGCCCTTCACCGGCGTGAGCGCGCTCAGCATCTCGCCGGCGCCGGTGGCCACGAGGTCGCCCTCGAAGCGCTTGTGCAGCGACAGGCGACCCAGCGACACGCCGTCGGCGGTATCCGGATCGGACAACGGTTTCATCTCGACGGTGAAAGTGCCTTTGGCGATGCCGGTCATGGGCTCACTC
>DATKJN010000047.1:0-11609 GCA_035543655.1 Burkholderiaceae bacterium
GTGAAGGGTGACGTGACCAAGAAGCCCGAGTTCGCCGCCGCGGTCGAGAAGGCCAAGATCGACAGCCCGCGCGGCCCGTTCACGCTCGGCAAGAGCCACAACCCGGTGCAGGACATCTACCTGCGCCAGGTGGTCGGCAAGGAGAACAAGGTGATCGGTGTGGCCAGCAAGGGCTTGGCTGACCCGGGCCGTGGCTGCAGGATGTGATGGTGGGTTCGCCCCACCGGGACAGGCCGAGCAGCGGCCAGGGCGCGGTCGTCATGGAACGGGCGCATTGCGTACGGGTTGCCCGGATGCAATGCGAGCCCCCTCGGGGGGCCGCCGCCAGACGGCCGGGGGCTCAACGTTCATGAGTGTCGAGACCTTTCTCGTCCAGTGCCTCAACAGCCTGCAGTACGGGCTGTTGTTGTTTCTGGTGGCGTCGGGGCTGACGCTGATCTTCGGGATCATGGGCGTCATCAACCTGGCGCACGGCAGCTTCTACATGATCGGTGCCTACATGGCGTACGCGCTGGCGCCGATCGTCAACGCCACGCTGGGCGGCGGCTTCTTCACCACGTTGGCCATCGGCCTGGTGCTCGCGGTGCTGCTCGGCTACGTGCTCGAGTGGGCATTCTTCAGTTTTCTCTACGAGCGTGAACACCTGCAGCAGGTGTTGATGACCTACGGCCTGATCCTGGTGTTCGAGGAACTGCGCAGCATTCTGGTCGGCGACGACGTGCACGGCGTGCCGCCGCCGGCGTGGCTGGCCGGCGCGATCCCGCTCGGCGACCTGATGACCTATCCGGTGTACCGGCTGTTCATCTCCGGCGTGTGTCTGCTGCTCGCCGCCGGCATGTGGTTCGTGCTCACGCGCACGCGGCTGGGCATGACGATCCGCGCCGGCGCCACCAACCGCGAGATGGTGCAGTCGCTGGGCATCGACATCAAGTTCCTCTACCGCTTGGTGTTCGCGGCCGGCGTGGCGGTGGCGGTGTTCGCGGGCATGGTGGCCGCGCCGGTGTCCAGCGTGTACCCCGGCATGGGCAACCAGGTGCTGATCATCTGTTTCGTGGTGGTCGTGATCGGCGGCATCGGCTCGATCCGTGGCGCGCTGCTGGCGGCGCTGCTGATCGGCTTCGTCGACACCTTCGGCAAGGTCCTGTTCGAACAGGCGGCCGGCGTGCTGGTGTACGTGCTGATGGCGGTGATCCTGCTGTGGAAGCCGAACGGCTTGTTCAAGGCGGGGTGACGATGAACGCGCGCACCGTCTCGGTCGTCATCGGCGTGCTCGCGCTGGCGCTGTGGCCGCTGGTCACCGGCAAGTTCGGCGTCGACTTCGTCACCAAGACGATGGTCTACGCCATCTTCGCGCTCAGCCTGGAGCTGCTGGTGGGCACCACCGGGCTGGTGTGTTTCGGCCAGGCGGCCTTCTTCGGCCTGGCGGGATATGCGGCGGTGAAGCTGTCGCCCGAAGGTGCGGCTGCATCGCTGCTGTGGCTGCTGCCGGCGTCGATGCTCGTCGCGGCGCTGTACGCGCTCTTCATGGGCGCGCTGTCGCTGCGCACCAAGGGCGTGTACTTCATCATGGTCACGCTGGCGTTCGCGCAGATGGCGTACTACGTGGTGCACGACACGCCGCTCGGCGGTGGCAGCGACGGCATCTACCTCTACGTGAAGCCGGTGCTCGCGCTCGGCAGCCTGATGCTGGTCGACCTCGACGCGCCGCTGGCGATGTACTACTTCGTGCTGGCGAGCCTGGTGGGGGTGTTCGGCTTTCTTGCGCTGCTGCTGCGCTCGCGCTTCGGCCGCGCGCTGGCGGGCATCAAGGCCAACGAGGTGCGCATGCGCGCCACCGGCTTCTCGACCTATCCGTACAAGCTGGCCGCGTTCGCGATCTCGGGCGCGATCGCCGGCCTGAGCGGCTTCCTGTTCGCGGTGAAGGACGGTTTCGTCAACCCCGAGCTGCTGAGCTGGCACCTGTCGGGCGCGGTGCTGATCATGATCATCCTCGGCGGCCTCGGCCACCTGCGCGGTGCGGTGATCGGCGCGTTCGCGTTCGCGCTGCTGCAGGAGTTCTTCAAGTCCGAGGCGGTCTTCGGCGGCTTCGCCAAACACTGGCTGCTCGGCATGGGGCTGGCCATCATCGTGTGCGTGGCGCTGTTGCCGCGCGGACTGATCGGCGTGGCCGATCGGTTGCAGGCACGCCGCTCTCCGCAACCGGTGCAGGCGACATGAACGCAGCCGGCAACGAGGTGGTGCTGCGCTCGCGCGAGCTGACGCGCCGCTTCGGCGGGCTGGTGGCCGTGGACCGGGTGTCGATCGAACTCGCGCGCGGCCAGGTGCATGCGGTGATCGGCACCAATGGCGCCGGCAAGTCCACGCTGATCAACGTGTTGTCGGGCGAGTTGCCGGCCACGTCGGGCACGGTGGCGCTGCGCGGTGCGGACATCACGCGCTGGCCGCAGCCCAAACGCTCGCGTGCCGGCATCGGCCGCAGCTACCAGCGCAGCACCGTGTTCCCGCACTTCACGGTGCTCGAGAACTGCCGGCTCGCCGCGCAGGCGCATCATCAACAGCCATGGGCCCTGTGGTCGAGCGCGAGCACGTGCGCCGTCGCGCTGCCCGTGGCGCGCGACGCCGCCGCGCGCGCCGGGCTGGCCGATGTGCTGGAGCGCCCCGCCGGCGCGCTGTCGCACGGCCAGCGGCGCCAGCTGGAGATCGCGATGTGCCTGGCCACCGAACCCGAGGTGCTGCTGCTCGACGAGCCGCTCGCCGGCATGGGTGCCGAAGAAACCGAGCGCATGCTGCAACTGCTCGGCGAACTGAGGGCCGGCCACGCGATCGCGCTGGTCGAACACGACATGGACGCGGTGTTCCGCGTCGCCGACGTGATCACCGTGATGGTCAACGGCGCCGTGCTGGCCAGCGGCACGCCGCAGGCCGTGCGCACCAACCCCGACGTGCAGGCGGCGTATCTGGGCGAACACGCATGAACGATGCCCTGCTGATCGACGCACAAGACGTGCATGCCTGGTACGAGTCCAGCCACGTGCTGCACGGCGTGGGCCTGCGCATCGCGCGCGGCCAGACCGTGGGCCTGCTCGGCCGCAACGGCATGGGCAAGACCACGCTGATCCGCACGCTGCTCGGCCACGTGGCACGGCGCTCGGGCCGCATCGCCATCGGCGGGCGCGATCTGTCTCGCGCACGGCCGCACGAGGTGGCGCGCGCCGGCATCGGCTACGTGCCCGAAGGCCGTGGCGTGTTTCCCAACCTGAGCGTGCGCGAGAACCTCGTGATGGCGGCGCGCCCTGGCCGCGACGGCCGGTGCGACTGGACGCTGCAGCGCGTGCTGCAGACCTTTCCGCGCCTGGCCGAGCGCTTGAACCACCTGGGCTCGCAGCTGTCGGGCGGTGAGCAGCAGATGCTGTCAATCGGCCGCGTGCTGATGACGCACCCCGACGTGGTGATCCTCGACGAAGCCACCGAAGGGTTGGCGCCGCTGATCGTGGCCGAGATCTGGCGCGTGATCGCGCGCATCCGCGAGGCCGGCATCGCCACGCTGATCGTCGACCGCGACTACCGCAAGGTGGCGGCGCATGCCGACACGCTGGTGGTGCTGCAAAAAGGCCAGGTGGTGATCGAGGGCGAGGCGGCCGCGCTGCGCGACAGCCCGGAGCTCGGCCGTTACCTCGGCGTGTAGAACCGACCCGATGGAGAGTTGTTGATGTCGATCGCGCTGTTCGGCGACCCCGCTGCCCTCGCTCCCCCGCGCACCGAGCGCCTGGGGCGCGCCGACGGCAGCTTCGTGCTGCGCCATCCGGAGCCGCTGCAAGCGCATGCGCGCTGCATCGGCGACTGGCTCGAGCATTGGGCCGCGGCCTCACCCGATGCGCCGTACCTGTCGGAGCGCGACGCCAGCGGCGGTTGGCGTCGCCTGAGCTACGGCCAGGTGCGCGAGCAGGTCGGGCGCATCGCACAGGCCTTGCTCGACATGGCGCTGCCGGCGGGCAAGCCGGTCGTCGTGCTGTCCGACAACTCGGTCGACCATGCATTGCTCGCGCTCGCCAGCATGCACATCGGCATGCCGCTGTGCACGGTGTCGAGCGCGTATTGCCGCCTGACCAAGGACACCACCAAGGTACGCGGCATCCTGCAGGCGCTCGACCCGGCGCTCATCTACGCGATCGAGCCCTCGGTGTACGGCCCGGCGATCCGCGCCTTCGACGCTGGCGTGCCGGTGGTGTTCAGCGACGACGCGGGTGCGTTCGACGGCGCACTGCCCTTCAGCCGCCTGCTCGATGCGCGCGAAACGCCCGCGGTGCGGCGTGCGTTCGAATCGATCCGCCCCACCGACACCGCCAAGCTGCTGCTGACCAGCGGCTCCACCGGGACGCCGAAGGTGGCGATCAACACCCACCGCATGCTCACCGCCAACCAGCAGCAGATGACGCAGGTGTGGCCGTTCCTGCAGCGGCACCCGCTGCACCTGCTCGATTGGCTGCCGTGGAGTCACACCTTCGGCGCCAACCACAACTTCAACATGGTGCTGGCGCACGGCGGCAGCCTGGCCATCGACGAGGGCCGTCCGGCGCCCGGGCTGGTCGACAAGACCGTGCGCAACCTGCGCGAGGTGAAACCCAACTTCTACTTCAACGTGCCGCGCGGCTTCGACATGCTGCTGCCGTTCCTGGAGAGCGACGAAAGCTTCGCACGCGACTTCTTCGAGCGCCTGCAAGGCGTGTTCTATGCCGGCGCGGCGTTGCCGCAGAGCTCGTGGGAGCGGCTCGAGGCGGTGGCGCGCCGCGTGCGCCCCGACGCCCAGTCGCGTGCGGTGTGGTTCACCTCGTCGTGGGGCGCCACCGAGACGGCACCGGCGATCACCAGCGTGCACTGGCCCATCGAGCGCGCCGGCTGCATCGGCAACCCGCTGCCGGGCGTGGAGCTGAAGTTCGTGCCCAACGGCGGCAAGTACGAGATGCGCGTGAAGGGGCCCAACGTCTTTCCAGGCTATCGCAATGCGCCGGAACTCACGGCCAACGCGTTCGATGCCGAAGGCTTCTACCTGATCGGCGACGCCGGCCGATTGGTCGACGACGCGTCACCCGAACGCGGCGTGGCGTTCGACGGCCGTGTCGCCGAGGACTTCAAGCTCAGCAGCGGCACTTGGGTGTCGGTGGGCACGCTGCGGCTGCGCGCGATCAGCGCATTGACCCCGTTGGCGGCCGATGTGGTGGTGGCGGGCCATGACCGCGAGGAGATCGGGCTGCTGGTCTTTCCATCGCCGCAGGCCGCGTCGATGTCGACCGAGCAGAAAGCTGCGCGCTTGCGCGAGGGCCTGGCTTCGATGCGCGCTGACGGCGGCGGCTCGTCCCAGGTGCCGACGCGCGCGCTGCTGCTTGCCGAGCCGCCAAGCACCGACGCTGGTGAAATCACCGACAAGGGTTATCTCAACCAGCGCCGGGTGCTGGAGCGGCGCGCCAGCGATGTGGCGACTCTCTACGCGGCGAACGACCCGCGTGTGCTGAAGGGCTGAGGTGCGTCAGTCGACCTTCGACGGCACGACCATCGACACCTTGGCACCGTTGTTCGACACCACCACGTCGCGCCGGATCTCGGTGTTGCCAAAATCGCCCACCAGCGTGTAGCGCCCCGGCGGCACGTCCATCAGCACCCACGGGCCGGCATCGGGAATCTCGGCCACGACCTCGTCGCGCTGCAGCAGCTTCAACCGGTCGGCGACGTAGTAGTTGCCGCCGCGGCCGCTGATTTCCACACGCAACGGGTAGCGCGACTGGATGCGCTTGATCGCGTCGGCCTGGTCGAGGTCGACACCGCCGTTGATCACCTGGATGCCGCCGTAGCTCTGTGGCGCCGGTGGCGTTGCCATGGTGGACTCACTCTGGGCCCAGACCGACGCCGAGCCCAGCGCCGCGCAGATGCCCAACGAGGCCAAAAGCTTGTTGCGGAACTTCATCAGCAAACTCCATTGTGAATGGACGGTATTGCAGGCTAACCCCGGCGCGCGGCGATGGCTGTAGGCGGCGCGTGGCAGCCTGCGTCGGACACGGCCGCAAGGGCAGCGCACGCGTCGGCGTTGTCCGACACCGCAACAGGCCGCTGGCCGATCGTGCGCCCCGCACGCGACGCCTAGGCTTCGTCGGTATTCATCGCCCCACCATCGCCCACTCAGCCCGAGGATCACATGCCAGCCGACCTTAAGCCCGCCGAACGCCGCCTGCAGCTCGACGAACGGGCAATCGAAGCCGCCAAGCGCGACAGTGGCGATGGCGTGGTCACACCGGCCTACGGCCCCTGGCGCGACGAGATCGTGCGGCTCCTCAACGACGCCCTGGCCACCGAGATCGTTTGCGTGCTGCGTTACCGCCGCCACCACTACACCGCGCAAGGCCGCGACTCGCCGAAGATCGCCGAAGAGTTCCTGGTGCACGCCAACGAGGAGCTGGGCCATGCCGACCAGCTGGCCGAACGCATCATGCAGTTGGGCGGCGAGCCCGACTTCCGGCCCGACTCGCTGCTCAAGCGCAGCCACTCCGACTACGACGAGTCGCAGAGCCTGAACGACATGATCCGCACCAACCTGATCGCCGAACGCGTCGCAATCGAGGCCTACCGCCAGATGATCGTGCTCATCGGCGACAAGGATCCGACCACGCGGCGCATGCTGGAGGAGATCCTCGCCGTCGAGGAAGAGCACGCCGACGAGCTGCGCGACTGGATGGGGCAATAGGCAGCGGCAGAATAGGCAGCGCGACGCGCTGCCGTGCAGCGGGCTATCTCCTGCGGGCGCTGTGCAGCCAGTCGTCCGACGGCGGCTGAACGTCGGGCGTGCGCAGCAGGCACATCATGCGGATCGCCGCCTCGCGCTGCTCGTAGTAGCCGGCCAGCATCAGCGTCTGCGCAAAACCCAGCGTGCGATAGAAGTGCAACGCCGGCCGGTTGGTGGCGCGCAATTCCAGGTGCACCGACACCATGCCGGCCACGCGCGCCGAATGCAGCAGCCACTGCATCATCTGGCGCGCCACGCCCTGGCGCTGGTGTGAGGGCCGCACGGCCAGCAGCGTGAGGTGCGCGTGTTCTTCGTCGAACTGCATCACGGCGAAGCCCACCGTGCCGCTGCGGTCGCATGCCACCAATACCGAGGTGTCGCGCCGACCGATCAGGCGGCGCACGCGGTCGGACCGATAGCGCCAGCCCAGCCCTGATTCGATCAGATCGCGCGACATCTGCGCGATCGTCTCCGCATCGGCCGCATCGGCCAATCGCAGGGTCACGGCTTCGGGGGTCACCGGCGCATTCTGCCAAAAGCCGCCGCCGTTCGCGCCCCGCATCTGACCTGCGACGCCGACGGGCACGGTGACGATGACCGTGCACTTCCACGCCAGCGCGGCCGAGATCGCGGATCAGGGGTCGGAACCGGTGCTCGGCGTGGCGGACGCGCAGATCTTCACGCGCAACTTCGGCGACCAGAGCGCGCAGATCTGGTCACGCCACGGCCGGCTGCTCGCCGCCACCACGCAGCTCGCCTGGTACAAGGAATGAAGCGCCGCTACCTGGGCGCGCGCCGCATCTGATCGAGGCTGCGCCGCACCTCGCTGTACAGCTCGTCGCTCTGGAACGGCTTGCGCAGCAAGCGCACGCCGGGCACCGCAAGGCGCAGTTCGTCGGGCTCGGCGTGTCCACTGACGAACACGATCGGCAGCATCGGGTGCTCGGCGCGCAGGCGCTGCGCCACGTCGATGCCGCTCATGTCAGGCAACATCTGGTCGAGCAGCACGAGGTCCGGCACCTCGCGCTCGACCTCCTGCACCGCGTCGTTGCCGTTGGCCACGCTTTCCACCTCGTAGCCGTTGTAGCGCAGCAGCGCGGTGATCGTGCCGCGGATGTCGGCCTCGTCATCGACCACCAGCACCCGCTCGCCCTGCCCGGCCAGGCTGGCTGGCGCAATGCGGTCGTCGCGCCGGGTCACCCGCGCCGGGTCGCCCGCCGCGAGCCACAGCGTCACCGTGGTGCCCTGGTCGGGTCGGCTGTCAATGCGGGCCGTGCCGGCGGACAAGCGAGCCACGTTGGCCACCTGCGCGAGGCCAAGGCCGGTGCCGCGTCCGACGGGCTTGGTGGTGAAAAACGGATCGAACGCCTTCGACACCACCTCGGGCGCCATGCCGACGCCGTTGTCGCGCACCGCCACCGTCACGTAATCGCCCGGCATCAGGTCGCCCTCGGGTTGGTCGAGGCGGCGCATGGCCGACTCGACCAGGATGCGACCGCCGGTCGGCATGGCGTCGCGCGCGTTGATCACCAGATTGAGCAACGCGAGCTCGAGCTGGTTGGCGTCGGTCACCGCCACCAGGGTCCCCTCGCCGACCACGATCTCGAGCTGGATGCCGCTGCCCACGGTCTGCGCGAGCCACTCGCGCATGCCCAGCAGCAGTTCGCGCACCTCGACCGAGCCGGTGACCAGCGCATCGCTGCGCGAGAACGCCAGCAGCCGCAACGTCAGCCGCTTGCCGCGATCGCCCGCATTGAGCGCCTTGTCGAGCATGGCCCCGATGTCGGGGTCTTGGCTCTTGCGCCGCGCCAGGTGGATCCAGCCCATCATCGAGGCCAGGATGTTGTTGAAGTCGTGCGCGATCGAGCCGGTGAGCTGGCCCACCGCCTCCATCTTCTGCGACTGCACCAGCGCGGCCTCCGCGCGCTCGCGCTGCGCGATCTGTTCGATCAGCTTCACGTTGGCCTGGCGCAGGTCGCGCGTGCGCTCGGTGATGCGGCCCTCCAGGTTTTCGTTGGCCTGCCGCGTGGCCTGCTCGGCCTCGTACAGGCGCAGCAGCGCACGCACCGAGGCCACCAGCTCGTCGGCATCGATCGGCTGGATCAGGTAGGCATCGGCCCCGCCCTCGAGGCCGCGCACCCGGTCTGCCGCATCGATGAAGGTGGCCGATGTTTGCAGCACCATCGTCTGCGGCCAGCGCTGCTTGATGATCTTGCACACCTCGATGCCGTTGATGTCAGGCAGGTGCACGTCGAGCAGCACCAGCGCGGGCTGCAGGGTTTCCATGTGGGCGAGCGCTTCGCCGCCGGTGCTGGCATCGACCACTTCATAGCCAGCGTGGCGCAACGTGCGGTGCTTGGCGTAGCGTGCGCCTTCGGTGTCGTCGACGTTGAGGATCATCACCCCGGTCATTGGGAATCCTCCACGCTGCGCACTGCAGAATTCGACTTCGGAGCGGCCTGGCGCCTCATGCCGACTCCTTCGAGGCCATGACTGACTGTAGCAGCGCCGTCAGGCCGTCTCGCGACACGTCGTGCTTGGGCACGATGGCGTGCGCCGCCGCCAGCGCGCGTTTCTGGTCGAGCGTGAGCGCGACCGACGTGCACACGATCACCGGCGTGTCGCGCGCCTCGCTGCGCATCAACGCGTCGAGCATCGCAAAGCCGTTCATGCGCGGCATCTGCAGGTCGAGGACCAGCAGTTTGGGGCGGTGTTGCAGCGCCATCTGCAGGCCGGCCTCGCCATCGTGCGCCTCCAGCACCTGGAACCCGGCGTCCTGGGCGATGTGCCGGATCACGTAGCGAAACGCCTCCTCGTCGTCGACCACCAGCAGCTGGTGCGCCCCGTCGGCCAGCGCTGCGGCCGGCGTCTCGGCGCTGCCGAAGCGCACCGGCAGGAACAACTCGAACGTCGAGCCCACGCCGAGCACGCTCTTCACCGTGACGTCGCCGCCCATCAGCAACGCCAGGCGGCGCGACAGCGGCAACCCAAGGCCGGTGCCGCCGCGCTGCAGCGCGCCATCGATCTGCGTGAACTCCTCGAAGATGCTGCGCGTGGCTTCCGGTGCGATGCCGATGCCGCTGTCGTCCACCACGAACACGATGCGCCCATGCGCGGCGTCGTCATGCGCGCTGACACGCACGTGGCCGCGCTCGGTGAACTTCAGCGCGTTGGAGATCAGGTTGCGCAGGATCTGCGCCACCTTCTGCTCGTCGGTGTACAGCGTCGGCAGACCCGGCGGCTGCTCGAAGCGCAGCTCCACCGCGGGGTTCACCTGCAACGGCTTGAGCGAGCCGCGCAGGCTGGCGAACAGCTCGCCGACCTCGAACACGCCGGGTCGCACATCCACCTTGCCGGCCTCGACCTTGGCCAGGTCGAGCAGGTCGTTGACCATCTCGAGCGAGCCCTGCGCGGCCTTGCGGATGTAGTCCACCTGGCGCATCTGCTCGGTGTTGAGCGGGCCGTCGATGCCGTCGATCAGCAGCCGCGACAAGGCCAGGATCGAGTTCAGCGGCGTGCGGAATTCGTGGCTCATGTTGGACACGAAGCGCGACTTCATGTCGCTGACGCTGCGCAGCTGATCGGCTTTTTCCTCCAGCTCGGAATACAACGCCACCACGCCGCGGTTGGTGTCCTCCAGCTCGCGGTTGAGCCGGATGGCTTCGGCCTGGCGCTCCTGCAGCTCGGCCAGGCTCTGGATGATTTCGCGATCCTGCTCGTGCAGCACCACGAGCGGGTCGGTGCGTGAGCCCGGCAACTGGACGGCGATGGCATCGAGCGCCTGCGCCGTGAGCTTGGCGGCCGCCGCGCGCGGAATGCGCTGGCCCAGGTGCACCCGGGTGGCGCCGGGCTTGGAGTCGACCTCGAAGCGGTCGACCAGGCGGCGCGCGTGCACCAGGCCCGTGCCGCGCGCGGCGCCGGACTCGTGCCGGCCGCTCAACGTGGCCTGCAAATCGGTGAATCCGGGGCCGCGATCGCTCACGTGCACCCAGAAGTGCTCCGGCCGCTGCGGCGCGTCGACCAGGAACTCCACCTCGCCGCCGCCGCCGTGGTAGTAGGCATTGCGCACGATCTCCGACACCGCCGTGGCGACGCGCGTCTGCGCCTGCCGGTCGAAGCCCAGCAGCTCGGCCACGCGGCGCGCGTTCTGTCGCGCGGCCACGATGTCGGCCGTCTGGTCGATGGGCATGCGAGCGATCGTGCGGCTCATGCGGCGTGCGTCCTGGCCACCACCACGGTGGCATCGTCACGGCCGCGCGAATGATCACGCATCAGCAGGCCCGCGAGCAGCATCGGATGCAGGCGCACGAAGCCGGGATACGCCTGGAGCGTCCAGCTCGAGCCGATGCCATCGGAGTGCATGATGAGCAAGCCATCGCCGCAAGGGTATTCGAACGCCTGGATCTTGCGCGCGTTGTGACCCGCTGTGCCGTTGAGCGACACCATGCGGCGCAACTGCCCGCTGGGGCTTGCAAGGAGGGCGGCGATGTTGCCCAGGCCGGCGTACACCACGGTGGAGGCCGCAAAATCGATGCGCGCCACCGCCACCGCGCCGCCGCGCGTGTGGCGCATCGCCAGGTGCACCGCCTGCACGATGTCGGCCGGCATCTCGGCGCGGCAGCGCTGGAACTGGCTGACCGCTTCGTTGGCCGCCAGCGCTGCCTCGCTGCCGTGGCCCAAGCCATCGACCATGAACAGCGTGCAGTGCGCGGCGTCGCGGTGCAACGCCCAGGCGTCGCCGGACACCACCTCGCCCGCCTTGGCCGTCTCGACGGCGCCCACCAGGTCGCTCGCATCCGGCGCCGCACCGTTGCGCAGCAGGCGCGCGAACACCGCG
>DATKJN010000048.1:0-2138 GCA_035543655.1 Burkholderiaceae bacterium
GCGCTGCGCGCGCACAACACCACCGCGCCGGTCGGCAAGGTGCGCGGCACGCTCGAAGACCAGAGCATCCGGCTGGTCGGGCGCATCGAGTCGCCGAGCGAGTTCGAGCAGATCGTCGTGCGCCGGCGCGGCGAGGACATCGTGCGGCTGGGCCAGCTGGCCAAGATCGAAGACGGTTTCGCCGACCAGCTGGGCCTGTCGCTGCGCAACGGCAACCCCAACGTGTCCCTCAACGTGATCCGGTCCCGCGAGGCCAGCACGGTGGCGGTGGCCGACCAGGTGCGCGCCCTGGCGAAGTCGATCAACCGGGAGCTGCCCCAGGGCACCGTGCTGACGGTCACGCGCGACGGTGGCGAGGAAGCGCAGAACAGCCTCAACAACGTGGTGCACGCGCTGATCTTCGGCGCCGGGCTCACGATCCTGGTGGTCTACATCTTCCTCAACTCGTGGCGCTCGACCGCCATCACCGCGTTGAGCCTGCCCACCTCGGTGATCGCCGCCTTCATCGCGGTGTGGCTGTGCGGCTTCTCGCTCAACTTCATGAGCCTGCTGGGCCTGAGCCTGGCCATCGGCGTGCTGATCGACGATGCGATCGTGGTGCGCGAGAACATCGTGCGCCACCTCGAGGCCGGCGCCGATCGCATCAGCGCGGCGCTGAAAGGCACCGCCGAGATCGGGCTCGCGGTGGCGGCCACCACCTTTTCGATCGTTGCGGTGTTCGTGCCGGTGGCCTTCATGCCCGGTGTCGCCGGCGAATGGTTCCGGCCGTTCGGCTTGACGGTGGTGGCCTCGGTGCTGGTCAGCCTGTTCATCAGCTTCACGCTCGACCCGATGCTGTCGGCCTACTGGGGCGACCCGCCGGGCCAAGCACACGCGCCGCGGCGCGGCATCGGGCGTGTGCTGGCCGGATTCAACACCTGGTTCGACCACCAGGCCGATCGATATGGCCACGTGATCGCCTGGGCGCTGCACCATCGGGTGAAGATGTTCCTGCTGGCGATCGCCAGCTTCATCGGCGCGATCGCGTTGCACGTGTCGTTCGGCGGCTCGAGCTTCCTGCCGCTGTCGGATGCCGGCGTGGTGGTGATCGACGTGCGCACGCCGTCGTCGAGCAGCCTGAACTACCGCAAGCTCAAGGTCGAGGCCGCGGCCACGCTGGCGCGCACGATCCCGGAGACGGTGGCCACCAACACCGTGGTCAACCCGACCGGCGGCCGCGTCTATGTCGACATCGGCAAGAGCACCAAGCGGGCCCGTTCGGCCGAGACCATCGCGCGCGACCTGCGCGGGCTCACCGTGCGCCTGGTCGGCGCCGAATACACCGTGCTCGAGGACCTGAACACCGGCGTGCAGAAGCCGGTGCAGGTGCGCTTCAACGGCGCCGACTCGCGCAAGCTGCTCGAGCTGACCAACGACTTCATGGCCAAGCTGCGCCAGGTGCCGGGCGCGGTCGACGTCGGGCTGTCGGAGCAGGACCCGCAGGCCGAGCTGAAGATCGAGCTCGACCGCGGCCTGGCCAACGCGCTCGGCATTTCGGTGGCCGATGCGGCGCAGGCGCTGCGCGTGGCGTTTGCCGGCATCGAGGTCGGCGACTGGGTCGACCCCACCGGCGAGACGCGCGACGTGGCGGTGCGGCTGCACCCCGACGATCGCGTCGACGCCAGCAACATCGAGCGGCTGCCGATCGCGGTGACCGGCGGCAACCGCATCGTGCCGCTGGAGCAGATCGCCACCGTGACGATGGGTACCGGGCCGAGCCAGATCCAGCACGCCGAAGGCAAGCGCACGATCGCGGTCAGCGCCAACGCGCAGGGCCGCTCGCCCGGCGAGGTCACCGCCGATGCACTGCGGCTGGCGCGCTCGATGGACTTTCCGCCGGGCTACGGCATCGAGCTCGCCGGCGCCTCGCGCGACCAGGAAGAAGTGTTCTCGCGCATGGGCATCGCGCTCATCACCGGCGTGGGCCTGATGTACTTGATCCTGGTGATCCAGTTCGGCTCGTTCACCGCACCGCTGCCGGTGATGCTGTCGTTGCCGCTGTCGCTGATCGGCGTGGTGATCGCGCTGCTGCTGACGCGCGGCACGCTCAACCTGATGAGCTTCATCGGCGTGATCATGCTGTGCGGGCTGGTGGCCAA
>DATKJN010000049.1:0-2364 GCA_035543655.1 Burkholderiaceae bacterium
TATAATCGCCGCCTCCCAAAACCGGAAAGTGCACGCACCCGAGGGTCGCGTGTGGCTCCCGCACTCACCGAGCATCCGATGAAACAAGGCATCCACCCCGAATACCGCGAAATCTGCTTCGTGGATCTGTCCAACGGCTTCAAGTTCGTCACGCGTTCGTGCTTGCAGACGAAAGAGACGATCAAGATGGACGATGGCCGCGAGCTGCCGCTGGTGAAGCTCGAGACCACCAGCGAGTCGCACCCGTTCTACACGGGCACGCAAAAGAGCATCGACAACCTCGGCGGCCGCGTCGAGAAGTTCCGCAACAAGTTTGCGCGCGTCGGCCTCAAGAAGTGAGCCTCGCAAGCTCCGCATCAAGGCAGCCTCGGCTGCCTTTTTGTTTGTTCGAGGCGTCCGTGGAGCTCGCCGAAGTCGCTACGGCATGATGGAACCGTGAGCGCCCCGATTCCGGCCCTGGTCACGAGCGATGCCGCACGCCCGCTGCCGCGGCTTGCGCTGCTGTTGCTGTGCGCGGCCTACGTGCTGCCCGGTGTGTTCGGACGTGATCCCTGGAAGAACGCGGACCTGACGGCTTTCGGCCAGATGCTGGCGATGGCGGAGGGCCGAACCTCTTGGCTCACGCCGGCGCTGGGCGGCGTGCCGACCGATGCGGCTCACCTGCCCCACTGGATCGGCGCCGCCTTTATCGCACTGACCTCGCCGTGGCTCGATCCGGAGCTGGCTGTGCGCATCCCGTTTTCGCTGCTGCTCACGGCGACGATGGTGGCACTGTGGTACGGCAGCTTCGCGCTCGCGCGCACCGAGGCGGCGCAACCGCTGCCGTTCGCGTTCGGCGGTGAGGCCCAGGCGGTGGACTACGCACGCGCGATCGCCGACGCGACCATCCTGGCCCTGATCGCGACGCTGGGCCTGCTGCAACTCGGGCACGAAACGACGCCCGAATTGGCCCAGCTGGCTGCGGTGGCCACCGTGCAGTGGTCGCTCGCGGTGGCGACATTTCACCTGGCGCGCGCCCGTGTGGCCATCTTGCTGGCATTGCCCGCACTGGCTTGCAGCGGCGCACCCACGATCGCTGCTGCGCTGGGCGTCGCTGGCGTCATGGTCTGCGCCCGTTCGCGCCACGAGGGCATGCGGCCATTTGCCTGGTGGGTGGCGGCGGCCACCGCACTCGCCTGCGTGACCGCATTGCTGCTCGACCAGTGGGCGTGGCGTGTCACGCCACCGATCTCGGTGCGGCAGCTGCTGCACGTGGCCAGACAGTGGCTGTGGTTCCTGTGGCCCGCTTGGCTGCTGGCGCTGTGGGCGCTGTGGCGATGGCGCGATCACCTGACGCGGCGGCACCTTTCGATCCCCCTGACCGTGTTGGTCAGCGGCCTGGTGGCGAGCTTGGCCATGGGCGGCTCCGATCGCGCGCTGCTGCTCGGCTTGCCCGGTGTGGCCGTGCTGGCCGCGTTTGCGCTGCCGACCCTGCGCCGCAGCACCGGTTCGGCAGTCGACTGGTTCTCGGTGTTTTTCTTCACCCTGCTGGCACTCGGCGTGTGGCTCATCTACATCGCGATGCAAGCCGGTGTGCCGGCGAAGGTGGCGGCCAACGTGGCCAAGCTGGCGCCCGGCTTCAAACCGCAGTTCGGCTGGCTGTCGCTGATCACGGCGATCGCGGCCACCGCGGCGTGGCTGTGGGTGGTGCGCTGGCGCACAGCGCGGCATCGGGCGGCGATCTGGCGCAGCCTGGTGCTGCCCGCGGGCGGCGTGGTGCTGGCATGGAACCTGGCCATGACCTTGTGGTTGCCGCCGCTCAACTACGCGCGCAGTTACCGCGCTCACGTGGAACTGCTCAAGAGGCACATCCCGGGCGACGTGTGCATCGCCGCGCCGGGCTTGCCGCGTGCGATGACGGCCGCGCTGGAGTACCACGGCCGCTGGCGCGTCGATGCGCGCCCCGAGGCGGCGGGCGGCGAATGCCCGATCTGGGTCAAGGCCGGCACGCTGGCCAATCCCCCGCTGCCGCCACCCGGCTGGCAGACCGTCGCGCTGGAGCGGCGGCCAACCGACCGCGACGAGATCACCGGCGTGTTTCGGCGCTGAGCGGCTCGATGGCTTCGGCGCTGCGCTGTTGCACGCGCGCCGGCGGAAACACCAGCCGAAAGGTCGAGCCCTTGCCCGGCTCGCTGTCGACCTGCATTTCGCCGCCGTGCCGCTGCACGGTGTGCTTGGCGATGGCCAATCCCAATCCGGTGCCACCGGTGCTGCGCGAGCGGCCATCGTCCACCCGATAGAAGCGCTCCCCCAGCCGCGCCAGATGCTCGCGCGCGATGCCCACGCCGGTGTCGCGCACTACGAACACGCCAGCGCCTTGCATGC
>DATKJN010000050.1:0-4865 GCA_035543655.1 Burkholderiaceae bacterium
CGCGCGGTTTCGCCGGCGCGCTCGAACACGAACAGGTGTCCGCAATCCACCGACTCGAGCACCGCGTTGCGCAGGCACGATGCGACGATGTGGCCGTTGATCGGCGCCACGAGCGGATCGTCTTCGCCCATCAGCACCAGCGTCGGCGCCTGCACGTGGTGCAGACGCTGCCAGCTGGTCCAGCCCCAGATCGCCAGCAGCTGGTACAGGAAACCCAGCGGGCCTGGGTGCAGCGCTTGCAGGTGCATGCCTGGTCGCAGCGCCGGGGCGAGACCCAGGCACGGATTCAGCATCTTGAGCAGCCCCTGCGGGCGCCCCGGCAGCATCACGAAGGCGGCGTTGGTGGCCGCCAGCGTCAGCGTGCGGCAGCGCTGCGCATGCTGGATCGCGAACTCCTGCGCCGCGGCCCCGCCCCACGAGACGCCGAGCACGTGGGCCCGGTCGATCTTCAGGTGATCGAGCAGGCGCGCGGCCAGCTCGGCCACATGGTGCGGGCGATACGGCAGCGGCGGCGCCGGCGATTCACCGACGCCGGGTGCATCGAACGCGACGACGCGGGTGCGCTCGAAGTGCGACATGAACGCCGCCACCGTCTCCACGTGCGCGCCGAAGCCGTTGAACAGCAGCAGCGTGCGTTCGGCGTCGGCGCGGCCGCCGAGCGCGTAGCGCACGCGCTGGTCGCCGAGGGTCACGCTGCCGATGCGCGGGCCGCGCGCGGCACCGCCGCGCGCGCGTCGGGGCGTCGACAAGCTGGTGTGGACGTCGGTGGCGTCAGCGCACACCGGCGCCGGCCAGCGAGTCGGCGGTCCACTCGCGGTCGGACAGCGGCTTGGTGTGCTTCAAGCCGCCGGTCTCGGCGATGAAGCCGGTCAGCGAATAGACACCCGACACGAGGTCGTAGTGACCGAACATGTCGGTGTACGGCGCAGGCAGGTCGTAGCTCGGCGCCATGTACGCGAACCCGGTGCGGTACAGCTGGCCGCGTGCGTCGTACTCGTCGCTGGCGAGCGCCGCCCACGAGTCCTCGTCGAGGTAGAAGGTGCGCTTGCTGTAGACGTGGCGCTTGCCTTCGCGCAGCACGGCCTCGACCACCCACACGCGATGCAGTTCCCAGCGCACGAGGTCGGGGTTCAGGTGGTTGGGCTTGAGCAGCTCGTCTTGCTTGGCCTGGTACACCGCCGCATAGGCGTTGTACGGCACGACGATCTCCTTCTTGCCGATCAGCTTGAAGTCGAAGCGGTCCATCGAGCCGTTGAAGATGAACGTGTCGTCGAACGTCGTCGCGCCGGCGGTGCCGGGGTTCGGCGTGTCGTGCGCGAGATCGGGCGCCACCTTGACGCGGCGCTGGCCGGGCAGGTAGGTCCACGCACGGCGGTCCTTGGCGCCCATGTCGATCGGGTCGACGATCATCAGCGCCTCGCCGGCGCGGCGCGCCGGGCCGGTGTAGGTCAGCTTGATGCGCCAGTAGGTGTCGGACGTCTTGCTCGGATCCCAGTACGGGAACTCCTGGTTGCTCAGGCCTTCGGTGGCCAGCGCGGTGCGGCCGCTGGCGTCGACGTTGAGGTTGCGGTACTTCGCCTCGTAGGCCTGGCCATTGAAGCGCACCAGGTGATTCCACATCGCTTCGTAGCCGGTCTTCGGGATCGGGAACGGAAAGCCCGCCTGCGCGCCCTCGATCGAGCGGCCTTCGTTCAGCGTCTTCACCTTCACCGCGTTCTTCGCGGTGTTGTCGGTCACCCACTTCGGGAACGCGACGCTGCGGTGCGTGGGATACACGTCGACGCGAAAGCTCGGGTACTTCTGCAGCAGCGCTTTGGTGCCTTCGGTGAGTTGCGCGCCGTGCTGCGCCATGTTCTTGGCGTCGATGGCCAGGCGCGGCTTCTCGTTGGCGAACGGGTTCGGGCGGATGCCGTCGCCGGCCTTGAAGCCGGCGGGCGCGGTGGTCATGCCGCCGCTGTAGGCGGGAATCGTGGCGTCCTTGTTGCCGGCCACTTCGGCGCCGACCGCGGTCAGCGTGGTGCCGAGTGCCTTGGCTTCGTCGGCGCCGATGGCGGCCATCGCGGGCGCGCCGCAGACGAGCGCGGCCATGGCCGCGGCGGCGAGCCGCGTGAATCGAGTGTGCATGGTGTCTCCGGTCAGAAAGTGGTTCTGAAAGTGAGGCTGACGAAGCCACGGTCGCGCAGGAACGTGGTCAGCCCGTTGGTCGATGTGACCGCAGTGCCGTTGTCCTTGTAGCGGCCGATGAAGTCGATGTACTTGAGGTCGAAGCGGTACTTCTGCTGCACGTCGGCCGACACACCGAGCGTGTAGTTGCCCAGGCCCTCGTTGCCACCGAACACGGTGGCCGCGTTGCCCGCGATGCCCACGGCGTAGGTCATCGGCGCCGACAGGTCGACACCCGGCAACACCTGGTACCAGGTGGGCGTGAAGGCCATGCCCACGCCCCAGTAGTCCTTGGTCGCGCAGCCGTCCCACTTGTCCTTGGCCGCCGCTGTCGCGGTGGCATTGCACGGCGCGAAGCCGAGTGCATTGAACAGGTTGGCGCCGCTGCGCACCTTGTCCCAGCGCGACCACTGCAGCTCGGCGGCCCAGGTGGCGGCATCGAACAGCGCCGTCTTCGGCACCGTGCCGAGCACGTTGACGAGCGCGTGCCAGGTGTCGCCGCGCGGGCCCTTGGTGTCGCCTTGCGTCGGCAGCCCGGCGGCAACGCCGAGCACTTGCGCGCTCAGCGGCGTGTTGCGGCGCTGCGAGACCTCGGCACCGAGGCTGACGCCACCGATGTTCTTGGCCAGGCTCAGGCCGTACAGCTCGATGTTGTCGGCGTAGATCAGGTTGTAGACGCTGGCGTTCGGCGCTGCGGTGGTCAGCAGCGTCTGCGGCAGCTTGTCGGCGAAGTTGCGGTAGTACGCGCCCAGCGTGCCGTCGAGCCACTCGGGGCTCCAGCGCGCCGACAGGCCGAACTCGCCGGTGTTGCCCGGCTCGGACGCCCCGCCGCGCGCGGCAAAGCCCAATCCGGGCGACAGGAACTGGCGATCGGGACCGTTGAACACGAAGTCCACCGGTCCGAGATAGGTGCCACCCTCGGGATAACGTGCGGCTTCCCACTCGAACATCGCGTGCGCGGCCAGCGACAGCGTGTCGGTGACCTGTGCCTGCGCCGACAGCTGGTTCAGCGGGCGGAACAGCTCCTTGGCTTCGGTGCCGGGCGTGGCGAAACCCTTTTGCAGGTCCACTGGATTCTGTGCGTAGGACACGCTGTGCAGGTGGCCGCCGAGAAACAGCGACTCGCCCCAGTACGTGGTGTGTCGGCCGAGCTTCAGGTTGACCGGCACGTCGCCGAGGTCGATGCCGCCGAACACGAACGCATCCATCAGCTCGCCGCTGCCGCCGCGGTACAGGCGCTTGGTCGTGCTGCTGTATTGGTTGCCGACGTAGCTGGGGATGTTGACCAGCGGCGCGTTCGGGTTCGAACGGCTCTGGCCGCTGTAGGCGCCATCGACCCACGCGGTGCCGCTCACGCGGCCACCGAAGCGCTTCTTGTAGACGACATCGAACTCGCTCAGCAGGTCGAGGCGCTTGGACACGAAGTCGCCGTTGTCGAAGCTGTAGGTGCCTTCGTCGGCGAGCGCCGAGTTGCCGATCTTGTTGTCGCGCCCTTCGACGCGCACCGCGGCGTTGGCGCGCACGGTGTTGTCCCAGCGGATCGCGACATCGGGGTTGCCGCTGTCGATCTCGAGCGCGTGTGCAGCGCCGGCCAGCAACGTGCAGACCGCTGCCACGGCAACGCGGGTGCGGGCAATGGCGCGACCGTTGCGCGCGCATGGAATTCGGTAATGAAAGCTCAAGATATCTCCGCGAGGGGTTGGGGGTCGTGCGCCGCGCAGACGCACGGACTGCAGGCTTCAGCGCGGCGAATTCTCGACAGCACGCTCGGGCCATCGCCCCCTCTTGGCAGGGGGGCCGTGGCGGCGCGGCCGCGGGACGCGGCGCTCAAGGCGTCGCGCGGTTGACGATGCGCATGAACAGCTGGCGCAATGCCTTGTCAACATCGGTGCCAGACAACGGATCGCGGTTCTGCGCGAATGCGGCGTCGATCGCCCGCCAGTCCTCGGCCAGCAGGTGGCGCTGCGCAGCCGGCAGGATCACGCCCTCTTCGCGGCCCAGGTGGTTCCACAAGAAGTCGGCGTAGCGTGACACCTCGTCGTGCAGCGCAGCGGTCGCGGCCACGCGCGATTGGGCATCGACCGTGGCGAGCGCTTCGACCTGCTGCGCCAGCGCCGCAAGCAGCTGTGCATCGCGTTCGTGCTGGCGCTCGAGTTCATCGAGCTCGGCATGGCAACGGGTCGTGCGTTCGCGCAGGCGGGCGAACAGATGGGCTTCTTCCTTCGGATGGTGCACGCGGGTCGGAAACTGCTGCAGGTACAACACGATCGAGCGCATCCGCGCCGCGTCGGCTGCGGTACCCGCGCGGCACGCTTCGCTCAGCGCCTGCAGCCACGCGTGCATCACCGCGGCCAGCGCGCGGTGCTCGTCGCGGATGATGCCGATCGCGCGCGCCCGGGGCGGCAGTTCGCCGGTGGACGACACCAGAACCGGCAGGCCACTGTTCATCAGCACCGACAGCGTCTCGGATGAAAAGGCCATGCCCAGCTTGTTGCGATGGCCGTGCGACGCCATGAAGATCAGGTCGCAGCCGTTGCTGCGCGCGGCGTCGATCACCGCCTGCGCCGGGCGGTCGCCGACGGCGTGCTGCGACCCGCACGGCACGCCGAGCGCGCGCGCAGCGGCCTCGGCCTTGGCCAGCAGCTCGCCGGCCTTGCGCAGCCCGCTGTCTTCGTACGCGTCGCCTGCGGTGGCGCGCAGCA
>DATKJN010000051.1:0-7305 GCA_035543655.1 Burkholderiaceae bacterium
GACATCGCCGGCAATCTGCTCGACCTTGAGTCTGTCGCCTGCGGCAACCTTGTACTGCTTGCCCCCAGTCTTGATCACGGCGTACATCTGCGCCCTCTGGCTGAATTGATGCTTGATGCCGCCCAGTTCACTCGTGGGATATCACCCTGGAGTCCAAGCGGAGCCGATAAGTATAGCGCAAGCGCCGACCGCCCTTGCCCGTGCCTATGGAAACGCTGGCTTGGGGCGCCAATTCCTATAATCGGCACCCGTTCCGGAGCCCTCTGTGCCCGATACAACCACCGTTCTAAGCAACGGCGTCGACCTCGTGGCGGCCGATATGGCAGAGGTCGATCGGGTCATCCGCCAGCGGTTGCGATCCGATGTCACGCTGATCAATCAGATCGCAACCTACATCATCGCTGCCGGCGGCAAACGCATCCGGCCGCGCCTGGTGCTGTTGTTCGCACGTGCTCTTGGTCACGATGGCGACGCACGCTTCGAGCTCGCGGCTATCGTTGAATTCATCCATACCGCCACGCTGTTGCACGACGATGTGGTGGATGAGTCGTCGATGCGTCGAGGTCGACAGACCGCGAACGCACTGTTTGGAAACGCCGCGAGCGTGCTCGTCGGCGATTTCCTGTACTCGCGTGCATTCCAGATGATGGTGTCCGTGGGGTCGATGCGCGTTCTGGAGGTCCTGGCCGATGCGACGAACGTGATCGCTGAGGGCGAGGTCTTGCAGTTGATCAACATGCACGACCCCGACACTTCGGTGAACGACTACCTGCGTGTGATCCGCTACAAGACAGCCAAGTTGTTTGAAGCGAGCGCCCGACTGGGCGCTGTGATTGCCGGCGCGCCACCGAGCCTTGAAGAAGCCTGCGCCGACTATGGACGCTCGCTGGGCACCGCATTTCAGTTGGTCGACGACCTGCTCGACTACGAAGGCGACCCCACGCAACTTGGCAAGAACGTCGGTGACGACCTGCGTGAAGGCAAACCGACCCTGCCTCTATTGATGGCGATGGAGCGCGGCACCGAAGCGGAGCGCGTGCTGGTGCGTCAAGCCATCGTCAACGGTGAGATCGAACGCCTGCGCGACATCGCGGCGATCGTCCGTCGGACCGGCGCTTTGGAAGCCACGCGAAACGCTGCGCGAACGGAAGCGCGCAAGGCTCAAGCGTGCCTGATGGGCTTGAATGGAGGCGCGGCCAAAGAGGCTTTGTTAGAATTGTGTGTTCGATCGGTCGAACGCTCGTCGTGACGATCAGTTGAATGCTTCGCCGCTGGCCGGCGAGACATCGGGGTGTAGCTTAGCCTGGTAGAGCGCTACGTTCGGGACGTAGAGGCCGGAGGTTCGAATCCTCTCACCCCGACCACCGCATTTTTGAGTGCAGTCGTACGCCGCGTGGCGTCCGCTGTGGTTCAGCGGCGACCGGTCGTGAAGAAGTGCCCGCTACCGCGGAGGCCGCCGTTTACAGTGTTGCAGGGATCAGCGATGATCCTTCGACCTACCCCTACAGCGGACTTCTCCACCCCGTGGATACCCTTGTCGATTCACCACAGTCCACGCTGTCCGGCGTGGCGCGGGTGTTGGTGCACGCAGGCCGACTGGGCGTCAAGAACGCTGAGGAGTTGGTCAAGAGTGCCAAGGACAAGCGCATCGGCTTTGTGTCGGCGGTGATCGGCGCTGGCGCAGTCTCCGCGGCCGATCTCGCGCATACGCTGTCGTCCAGTTTGGCCTTGCCGCTGCTGGACCTCAACGCCATCGATGGCGAGAAGCTTCCGCGCAATCTCATCGACGGCAAGCTGGCACAACAGTATCAAATCGTCGTGCTCGGCCGACGCGGTAGCCGACTCTTCATCGGCGGTGCAGATCCGACCGACCAGGAAGCCGTCGAACGCATCAAGTTCGCGACTCAACTGTCGCCCGAGTGGGTGATCGTCGAGTACGACAAGCTGGGCAAACTGCTCGAGAAGCAAGGAACCAGTGCCACTGAAGCCCTAGAGTCGATGGCGTCCGGCGAGTTCGATTTCGAAGTCGCTGAAGACGATGGCACGACGCCAGAGCAACAGGCCGACGTCGCCCAAGAGGTCGAAGACGCTCCGGTCGTCCGCTTCCTGCAGAAGATGTTGATCGATGCGATCAACGCGCGGGCGTCCGATCTGCACTTCGAACCGTACGAATACAACTACCGTGTTCGTTTTCGCATCGACGGCGAACTGCGTGAGATCACGCAGCCTCCGATTGCGATCAAGGACAAGCTGGCTTCTCGCATCAAGGTGATCAGTCGCCTAGATATTGCCGAGAAGCGCGTTCCGCAAGACGGGCGGATGAAGTTGAAATTCGGCAACCGCGCGATCGACTTTCGGGTGTCGACGTTGCCCACGCTGTTCGGCGAAAAGATCGTGATCCGTATTTTGGATCCATCGAGTGCCAAGCTGGGCATCGAGGCCCTCGGCTACGAAAAGATCGAAAAAGATCGCTTGATGAACGCCATCCAGCGACCCTACGGGATGATTCTGGTGACCGGCCCGACCGGTTCCGGCAAGACCGTGTCGCTGTACACCTGCCTGAACATTCTCAACCAGCCGGGCGTCAATATCTCGACCGTCGAGGATCCGGCTGAAATCAACCTGCCCGGCATCAATCAGGTCAATGTCAACGACAAGGCAGGCCTGAACTTCTCCACCGCACTGAAGGCTTTCCTTCGCCAGGATCCGGACGTGATCATGGTCGGTGAGATCCGTGATCTGGAAACCGCCGACATCGCGATCAAGGCTGCTCAGACCGGCCACATGGTGATGTCGACCTTGCACACCAACGACGCTCCGACGACGCTGACCCGCATGTTGAACATGGGGGTGGCGCCATTCAACATCGCGGCGAGCGTGTTGTTGATCACGGCGCAACGCTTGGCCCGTCGTCTGTGCGAAAACTGCAAACAACCCGCCGAATACCCCAGGGAATCGATGCTGCGCGCAGGCTACAAGGCCGAGGACCTGGATGGGTCATGGAAGCCGTTCCGCGCGGTGGGCTGCTCGGCTTGCAACAACGGGTACAAAGGTCGTGTCGGCATTTACCAGGTGATGCCCATTACCGACTCCATCCAGCGCATCATCCTCTCCGAGGGTACGGCGATGGACATCGCTGCACAGGCCCTCAAGGACGGCGTGCGGGATCTGCGCCAGTCCGGACTCGTCAAAGTTCGTGGTGGCATGACCACGCTGGAAGAAGTGATCGCCGTCACGAACGAGTAATCAAGCAAGCTAGCGATCTCGGCTTTTCGCCGCGACCGCCGGAGGAAACATGGCAACTGCTGTCGCCGCACGCGGCCTGAAGAACGTCAAAGAGACGGTTTACGAGTGGGAAGGCCGCGACAAGAACGGCAAGGTCATGCGTGGCGAAATGCGCGCCGGTGGCGAAGCCATGGTGTCGGCCAGTTTGCGGCGCCAGGGCATCCTGGTGACCAGGGTCAAGAAGCGCCGTATGAGCGGCGGCAAGTCCATCAAGCAGAAGGACATCGCGGTCTTCACGCGTCAGTTGGCCACGATGATGAAGGCCGGCGTTCCGTTGCTCCAGGCGTTCGATATCGTCGCGCGCGGAAGTCCGAACCCCAAGCTGACGCGACTGCTCACCGATATCCGGTCCGACGTTGAAACGGGTACCAGCCTGTCGGCTTCGTTTCGCAAGCACCCGATGTACTTTGACGCGTTGTACTGCAACCTGGTCGAGGCGGGTGAAGCGGGCGGTATCTTGGAAGCCTTGCTCGACCGCCTAGCGATCTATCAAGAGAAAACGCTCGAGATCAAGCGGAAAATCAAGTCGGCGCTGATGTACCCGATCGCCGTGATCGTGGTCGCCTTCGTCGTGCTGACGGTGATCATGATCTTCGTCATCCCAGCATTCAAGGACGTCTTCAAGTCCTTCGGTGCCGATCTGCCGGCACCGACCTTGTTCGTGATCGCCATGAGCGAGTTTTTCGTCACGTATTGGTGGGCGATATTCGGTTTCTTGGGCGGCGGCGGCTACTTCTTCTTTCAGTCGTGGAAGCGTTCGGAGAAGATGCAGAAGGCCATGGATCGGTTGCTGCTGCGGATTCCGATCTTTGGCGACCTCATCTTCAAGTCCGTGATCGCACGTTGGACGCGAACGCTGTCCACCATGTTTGCCGCCGGTGTGCCACTGGTCGAGGCCCTGGATTCGGTGGGCGGCGCATCGGGCAACGCCGTGTTTGTCGAGGCAACAGAGCAGATTCAGAAGGATGTCTCGACCGGGTCGGGACTGACCACCTCGATGCAGTCCACTGGCGTCTTCCCATCGATGGTGCTGCAGATGGCGGCCATCGGCGAGGAGTCTGGTGCTCTCGACCACATGCTAGGCAAAGCGGCCGAGTTCTACGAGCAGGAAGTCGATGAAATGGTCAAGGGTCTGTCGAGCCTGATGGAACCCTTCATCATCGTCGTCTTGGGTGTGCTGATCGGCGGCATCGTCGTGTCCATGTACCTGCCCATCTTCAAGCTCGGTGCCGTCGTCTGACGCATGGGAAGCTTCGCGCCGGACTGGCTGCTGCACCCGGCGTCTTTGGCTCTGTTGGGCCTTGCGATCGGCAGCTTTCTCAATGTCGTGATCCACCGCCTGCCGCAAATGCTCGAGCGGCAGTGGTGGAGCGATGTCGTTCATCAGCTTTCGGACGCCGATTCATACCGCCGGGTGTTTGGCTTGGCGGCACCGGCCTCCATCCCGACGGTCGCAACCGGCTTGCGCGATTCGATCGACGGTCTACCCAATCTCGGGCTGGCGCGACCGGCCTCACGATGTCCTTCGTGCCGCCACCGCATTCGCGCGCACGAGAACATTCCTGTGCTGAGCTGGCTGCTTTTGCGGGGACGCTGTTCCGCTTGCAAGGCACCGATCTCCCTGCGCTATCCATTCGTTGAATTGTTGTGCGCCGCATTGTTTGCGGCCACCGGATGGAGATTTGGCGCGCAGCCGGTTGCGTTGCTTTGGTGCGCGTTTGCAGCCGGGCTCGTCGCACTGTCGATGATCGACTGGGACACGACCGTATTGCCCGACGCCTTGACGCTGCCGCTGCTTTGGGCAGGCTTGCTGGCTGCGACCTTCGGCTGGACCATCGCGCTGACCACCGCGGTCATCGGAGCTTGCGCGGGCTACCTCTCGCTGTGGGCCGTGTATTGGTTCTTCAAGCTTGCAACCGGCAAAGAAGGCATGGGCTACGGCGACTTCAAGTTGCTCGCCGCGTTGGGCGCGTGGTTGGGGTGGCAAGCGTTGCTGCCGATCATTCTTGTCGCGTCTGTCCTCGGGGCATCGGTTGGCATCGTGATGAAGGTGAGTGGCGCCCTTCGCGAGGGTCGATACGTGCCGTTCGGTCCGTTTCTAGCGGGAGGAGGCTTGCTCGTGATGCTGGTTGGCACCTCGACCGCTCTGGGTTGGATCGGCTGGGTTTGAGCGAAGGGCCATCGTGGCCATCCAACGCATTGGTTTGACCGGCGGCATCGGTAGCGGCAAGAGCACCATTGCGAGCTACTGGGTCGCACTCGGTGCGGACTTGATCGACACTGACGCTCTGGCTCGTGAGTTGACTCGCGCGGGCGGCTCGGCCATCGCGCCGTTGCGTGGTGAATTCGGAGTCGACGTGTTGGACGACGCCGGTGCACTGGACCGCGCGCGCATGCGCGCGCTGGTCTTCAACGATTCCACCGCCAAGCGGCGCCTCGAGGGCATCCTGCACCCGCTAATCGGTGCCGAGGCCATGCGTTTGGCGGCACAGTCGAAGAGTCCTGCAATCGTCTTCGACGTGCCACTGCTCAGCGAGTCGTCGCCATGGCGTGCACGTTGCGACCGCATCGCGGTGGTCGATTGCTCCGAGCCCGTCCAGATCGAGCGCGTCATGCTCCGCTCCGGTTGGGACGGCGAGCAGGTGCGAAACGTGATTGCTCAGCAGACGCCGCGGGCCGTGCGGCGCGCAATTGCCGACGCGATCATCGACAACGACGGGTCGCGCACGCTCGAAGAGTTGCGAATCGCCGCGCACGCACTGTGGGCTCTGTGGGTCGCACAGGACTGACCGTACAAGTCGCTGTGAAACAATGAGGCTTCGGCCGGTGAGGTGCCGGCAGGAGCCGAAGGCTTGATCCTCTACGAATATCCGTTCCAGGAGAGCGTGCGAACGATGCTGCGCCTGGAGCAGTTGTTTGATCGGCTCGGCCAGTTGATGGTGCGCGACACACCAGTCGACCACCACTTCGCCCTCGTCACGCTCTTCGAGATCATGGACGTGGCGTCGCGTGCGGACCTGAAATCCGATCTGCTCAAGGAGTTGGAGCGCCACAAGCAGCAGTTGCTGTCCTTGCGCGGCAATGCCCAGGTGGCCCAGGAAACGCTCGACGACGTGATCCGACGCATCGAGCAGGCGTTCGATGCGCTCAATCAGTTGCCCGGCAAAGCAGGCCATGCTCTCACCCACAACGAATGGCTGATGAGCGTGCGCAGCCGCATCAGCATCCCGGGCGGCACCTGTGAATTCGACTTGCCTGGCTACTATGCGTGGCAACACCGCGATGCGGCCAGCCGGCGATCCGATCTGACTCAGTGGGTGTCGACCATGATGCCGCTCGCGCAGGCTCTGCAGGTGCTGCTGCAATTGCTTCGGGACTCGGGCATCCGGCAGAAGGTGCTCGCCAGCGCCGGCCAGTTCCAGCAGGGACTGGCGCCCGGGAAGACCTATCAGCTGCTGCGCGTGCGCATGGATCCGGCCACCCAGTTGATACCGGAGATCAGCGGTCACCGTCTGATGGTCTCGATCCGGCTGATGCGGGTCGAGACCGACGGTCGTCTGCGTCCGAGCCACGAGGACGCGGCCTTCGAGCTCGCGTTGTGCGCCTGAAGTTGAGTCGAGGCCGTGGCCGGACCCGTCACCGTCCAGTGCCCGACATGCGGGCGGCCCACCGAGTACTCCCCGCGCAATTTGTGGCGCCCGTTTTGCAGCGAACGTTGTCGGGGCATGGACCTCGGCGCATGGGCCAGCGAGCGCTTCCGCATTGCCAGTCCGCCGGATCCCAGCGAGCCTGATGACGAGGCCTCCGCGGCCGGTGCAAACGTGCCGACCCCACCAAGGGGTTGAACCCGGCGCACTCGTCCCTATAATTCGCGCTGCTAGCACTCTTCAAGATCGAGTGCTAACAACACCGGGTTCCCAAACCCAAGCTGAGTTAATGAGCGCCCACATTCGTGGCACTCAATACCAGCCTTTGATTCATCGAAGGAGATGCAATGAAACTTCGTCCGTTGCACGACCG
>DATKJN010000052.1:0-2692 GCA_035543655.1 Burkholderiaceae bacterium
CGCACGTTCAACCAACGGCCCGCCAGCGAGGGCGCCGCCGAGAGCGACCGAGTGACGATCGACTTCGAAGGCAAGATCGACGGCGAGGGTTTTGCTGGCGGCAAGGCCGAGGCCTTTGCGTTCGTGATCGGCGAAGGCCAGATGCTGGAGCAGTTCGACAAGGCCGTGCGCGGCATGCAGGTCGGCCAGTCGAAGACCTTTCCGCTGAAGTTCCCCGACGACTACGGCAGCAAGGATGTCGCCGGCAAGGAAGCCGACTTCATGGTCACGATGAAGAAGATCGAGGCGCAGCACCTGCCCACCGTCGACGAGGCGTTCATCAAGTCGCTGGGCATCGGTGCGGCCACCAACGAGGCGCTGCGCGCCGACGTGCGCAAGAACCTGGAACGCGAGGTCAAGTTCCGCGTGCTGTCACGCAACAAGGGCGCGGTGATGGATGCGCTGGTCAAGCTGTCCGAACTCGAAGTGCCCAACTCGCTGGTGGCTGCCGAGGTCGACCGCATGACAGCAGCCGCACGCGAAGACTTGAAGCAACGCGGCGTGAAAGATGCCGACAAGGCGCCGATCCCGGCCGAGATCTTTCAGGCGCAGGCAGAGCGGCGCGTGCGCCTGGGACTGGTGGTGGGTGAACTGGTGCGCCAGCAGAGTCTGCAGGCCAAGCCCGATCAGTTGCAGTCCCACATCGAAGAACTGTCGCAGAGCTATGAGAAGCCTGCCGAGGTGATGCGCTGGTACTTGTCGGACCGCAAGCGCATGGCCGAAGTCGAGGCGGTGGTGGTGGAATCCAACGTGACGCAGCATGTGCTCGGCAAGGCCAAGGTGGTCGACAAGCAGCTGGCGTTCAGTGACCTGATGGAGCAGTGACATGAGTTTTTCGGAGACCACCGGCCTCGGCATGGTGCCCATCGTCATCGAGCAGTCGGGGCGCGGCGAGCGCGCCTACGACATCTACAGCCGCCTGTTGCGCGAGCGCATCGTGTTCCTGGTCGGCGGGATCAACGACGCCACCGCCAACCTGGTGGTGGCGCAGCTGTTGTTCCTCGAGAGCGAGAACCCTGACAAGGACATCTTCCTGTACATCAACTCGCCGGGCGGCAGCGTCAGCGCGGGGCTGTCGATCTACGACACGATGCAGTTCATCAAACCCGACATCTCGACGCTTTGTCTGGGCATGGCCGCCAGCATGGGATCGTTTCTGTTGATGGCCGGTGCGCCGGGCAAGCGTGCGGCGCTGCCGAACTCGCGGGTGATGATCCACCAGCCCTCCGGCGGTGCGCAGGGCCAGGCCGCCGACATCGAGATCCAGGCGCGCGAGATCCTCAAGACGCGCGAACAGCTCAATCGCATCTACTCCGAGCGAACCGGCCAGCCGGTGGAAAAGATCGCGGCCGACATGGAGCGCGACTATTGGATGTCGCCGGGCGAGGCGAAGGCCTATGGCCTGATCGACCAGGTGCTCGACAAGCGTGCGTAATCCACGCTAGCAAGTGAGCCTTGCGGCCCCGGCTGTGGCCGCTGTCAAACAGGGGTTCGCCGTGCATGACATATCATTGATTCACTGGAATTCCTGCGGCTGATCGACGCGTACACACTCCATGGCCGACAAGAAGGGCGCCACTGGCGAGAAGGTCCTGTACTGCAGCTTCTGCGGCAAGAGCCAACACGAGGTCAAGAAGCTGATTGCCGGCCCGTCTGTGTTCATCTGCGATGAATGCATCGAGCTATGCAACGACATCATCCGAGACGAGGCCCCGGCCGACTCCAGCGCCACGCGCGCCGCAAAGTCCGAGCTGCCCACGCCGGTGGAGATCAAGGGCATCCTTGACCAGTACGTGATCGGTCAGGAGGTCGCCAAGCGCACGCTGTCGGTCGCGGTGTACAACCACTACAAGCGGCTGAAACACCTGGGCGGCAAAGACGACGTCGAGCTGACCAAGAGCAACATCCTGCTCATTGGCCCCACCGGCTCGGGCAAGACGCTGCTGGCGCAAACGCTGGCGCGGTTGCTCAACGTGCCGTTCGTGATTGCCGACGCCACCACGTTGACCGAAGCGGGCTACGTCGGCGAAGACGTCGAAAACATCATCCAGAAGCTGCTGCAGAACTGCAACTACGACGTCGAGCGCGCGCAACGCGGCATCGTCTACATCGACGAGATCGACAAGATCAGTCGCAAGTCCGACAACCCCAGCATCACGCGCGACGTGTCGGGCGAGGGCGTGCAGCAAGCGCTGCTCAAGCTGGTCGAAGGCACGATGGCGTCGGTGCCGCCGCAGGGTGGCCGCAAGCATCCGAACCAGGATTTCTTGCAGATCGATACAACCAACATCCTCTTCATCTGCGGTGGCGCGTTCGACGGGCTCGAAAAGGTGATCCAAAACCGCACCGAGCGCTCGGGCATTGGCTTTGGCGCAACAGTGCACAGCAAGACCGAAAAGCGCGCGGCCGATGTGTTCCGCGACACCGAGCCCGAAGACTTGATCAAGTTCGGGCTGATTCCAGAGTTGGTGGGCCGCCTCCCGGTGGTAGCCACATTGGGTGAACTCACCGAAGATGCGCTGGTGCGCATCCTCACCGAGCCGAAGAACGCCCTGACCAAGCAGTACCAAAAACTGTTCGGCATGGACGGTGTTGAACTCGAAATCAGGCCGTCCGCGCTGGCCGCCATCTCGCGCAAAGCGTTGGCGCGCAA
>DATKJN010000053.1:0-7957 GCA_035543655.1 Burkholderiaceae bacterium
GCCTGGCTTTCAACTGCAATTCGCTCTTCAGGCGCGCTTGCTCTTGCTGGCGGCTTGCGTGGCCTTCGTCGCGGTGTTGGTCACTGCTTGGAAGTTCGCGTCGGCGATGTCAGCGGCTTGCTTGGCAGCCTTCTGCACGCTCTCGTAGGCGTTGTTGGCAGCGGCGAGGGCCGACTTCACCAGCGACACCGCGCTTTCGGTGCCGGCCGGCGCATTCTTGATCGCGCTGTCCACGCCAGCCAGGAACTTCTTCTGGATGTCGGCGACTTGCGCCTCGGCGACCTTGCCCACTTCGGCTTGGGTCGACGCAGCGATGTCGTACACATGACGGCCATAGGCGACCGCCTTCTCGGCGCTTGGCTGCAGCAGGCCGGCTTGCAGGGCCAGCAGCTCTTGGGCGTCCTTGATCGACAGCGCGGCCTTGGTGCCTTCGGCGGCTTCGGTCATCGCGGCCTTGGCGACTTGCAGGTTCAGTTCGACCAGGCGTTCAACGCCTTCGAAGGCCTTGTTGGTCAGGCCGAACAGGGTCTCGACGCTGGCCTTGTTGGCGGCAACCACTTGTTCAACGGTCATCATGTGCATCTCTCCGGGTGAATTCAGGGGGTTTCAGGGGGCTGGGGCACTGCTTTGGCGCTTGCTGCACCGCAACATGAACCAAAGTATAGGTCGCGTTTTCCCGAATGCAAGCCGGTTTTGCTGCGTCGCAACAATCTAGAGAGGGTTATCTATCCCCCGGCGCTTGCGCCTGGATCGGCGCCCGGTTTCACAATGCGGTCGCCATGCGGGCCTTCTGCTTCGACCGCTTCACCATCCCCCTGCCGCCCGGTCACCGGTTCCCAGTGTCGAAGTCCGCCATGCTGCGTGAGCAGGTGGAGGCAAGCTGCCCGGACGTCCAGCTGTTCGATTCCCCTCCCGCGAGCGATGGCGAACTCGCGCTGGCGCACAGCCCCAGCTACGTGCACGACGCGGCGCAGGGCCTGCTGTCCGCTGCCGCGATGCGCGAGATCGGCCTGCCGTGGTCGCCGGCGCTGATCGAACGGGCACGACGCTCGGTGGGCGCCACCGTGGGCGCCGCGCGCGCGGCCTTGCACGACGGCGTGGCCGCGCAACTGGCGGGCGGCACGCACCACGCGCACGCCGACCACGGCGCGGGTTTTTGTGTGTTCAACGACACCGCCGTGGCCGCGCGCCTGATGCAAGCGGAGTGGCACCGACGCCTGCGCCGTTCGCTGCGCGTGCTGGTGGTCGACCTCGACGTGCACCAGGGCGACGGCACCGCGACGATCTTTGCCGATGACCCCACCGTGTTCACGTTGTCTCTGCACGGTGCGCGCAACTTTCCCGTGCGCAAGGCCTGCAGCGACCTCGACGTGGAGTTGCCCGATGGATGCAACGATGCGACATACCTCGACGCACTCGATCGCGCGCTCGATGCCACCTGGCAGCGCCTGGCCGATGCACCGGTCGGCCTCGCGTTCTACCTGGCGGGTGCCGATCCGCATGAAGGCGATCGGCTCGGGCGACTGAAGCTCACCGACGATGGCCTGCTGGCGCGCGATCAACGCGTGCTCGACGCGTTGCGCGAGCGTGGCATTCCGGTGGCGATCACCATGGCCGGCGGCTACGGCCATGACATCGGCACCACCGTCGCGGTGCACCTGCGCACGATCCGGTCTGCGGTGGCGAGCTTCCATGCGTGGGCCACGAGACCGGGCCTCGAGCATTCGATGGAACAATCTGCTTGATGAGCGAACGTCCGACCGCCGAGCCGCGCCATGCCTTCCCGTACTTCACCCGCATCACGACACGCTGGATGGACAACGACGTGTATGGCCACATCAACAACGTCGTCTACTACAGCTTCTTCGACACTGCGGTCAACAGCTACCTGATCGAGCGCGGGGCGCTCGACATCCACGGCGGCACAGTGATCGGATTGGTGGTCGATACCCACTGCACCTTCTTCGCGCCGCTGCAGTTTCCGCAGTTCGTCGAGGCCGGCGTGCGCGTGGCTCGCGTCGGCTCGTCGAGCGTGCGCTACGAGATCGGGCTGTTCGCAGACGAGGTGCCGACGTGCGCCGCCTCGGGGCACTTCGTGCACGTGTACGTCGACCGCCACACGCGCCGGCCTGCGGCCCTGCCGGCCGCGTTGGTGCAAGCGCTGGCACCGTTGCGGGTAGACACGCCATGAGCGGCTTCACCGACCCGAGCGCGGTCGACGCCGCCATCACGTCGCGCCGCTCGGTGCGCGCGTTCCTGTCGACCCCGATACCGCAACAGGTGGTGCACGACATCCTGCGCGTGGCGTCGCGCGCGCCGTCGGGCACCAACACGCAGCCGTGGCGCGTGACGGTGCTCACCGGCGCGCAGCGCGACGAGCTGTCGCGCCGCATCATGGCCGCCTACGACGATCCGGTGCAGCGCGCACAACACACCGAGGAGTATGCGTACTACCCCACCCGCTGGGAGAGCCCGTACATCGAGCGGCGGCGCAAGGTGGGCTGGGACCTGTACGGCCTGCTCGGCATCGGCAAGACCGATCGCGAGCGCATGCACCGCCAGCACGGCCGCAACTACGTGTTCTTCGACGCACCGGTCGGGCTGATCTTCACGATCGATCGCATCCTCGAGCAGGGCAGCTGGCTCGACTACGGCATGTTCCTGCAAAGCGTGATGGTGGCCGCACGTGCGCGCGGACTCGACACCTGCCCGCAGGCGGCGTTCGCGCCGTTCCATCGTGTGATCGAAGAATTCTTGCAGCTGCCTGACACCCAGATGGTCGTGTGCGGCATGTCGCTCGGATTCGCCGACCCGCAAGCCATCGAAAACACCCTGGTGACGGAGCGTGAGCCTGTGGGACAGTTCGCCCGGTTTTGGGGTTGAACCTGTCTTGAGGAGCGCATGAATCCAGCCGCCTTCGGCGGGCCGGCGATCGGTCCCGTGCCCATCGAGTTCATCTTGTTCGCGTTGGTGTTGATCGGTGTGGCACTGTTCCACCGCCACACCTTGCGCATCGCGCTCGCCGGCGCGGCGGTGATCGCCCTGCACAAGATCGTGTTCTCGCCGTTCAAGACCGGCGCGGGGTTGCCAGGCTTCGGTGGGCACCTGCTGCACGAGTGGGTGATCCTGGTCAACCTGTTGCTGCTGCTGGTGGGCTTTTCCCTGCTGGCCAAACACTTCGAGGACACCGAGATCCCGGCGGTGCTGCCGCGCTACCTGCCCGACGACTGGAAAGGCTGCTTCGTGCTGCTGCTGCTGGTGTTCGTGCTGTCGAGCTTTCTCGACAACATCGCCGCCGCCATGATCGGCGGCGCGATCGCGCACACGGTGTTCAACGGCAGGGTGCACATCGGCTATCTGGCAGCGGTCGTCGCCGCATCGAATGCGGGCGGGGCCGGGAGCGTGATCGGCGACACCACCACCACCATGATGTGGATCGCCGGCATCAGCCCGATCGAGGTGCTCGAGGCCTTCATCGCTTCCACCGTTGCGGTGGTGGTGTGCGGCATTCCCGCGTCGATGCAGCAGCAGCGCTTCTCGCCGATCCAGAAAGACGAGGGCAAACACCCGCCGGTCGACTGGGTGCGCGTGGGCATCGTCGCGTTCATCCTGGTCGCCGCAGTGGTGGTCAACGTCATCGTCAACCTGCACTTCAATGCGGTGTCGGACCTGTTCCCGTTCCTCGGCGCAACCGTGTGGATCGCGTTGCTGCTGACCGCCGGCCTGCGCAAGCCCGACTGGAGCCTGTTGCCTGGTGCGGTCAAGGGCTCGATCTTCCTGCTGTCGCTCGTGTTGAGTGCATCGATGATGCCGGTGGAGCACCTGCCTGCCGCGTCGTGGCAGACCGCGTTCGGGCTCGGCTTTCTGTCGTCGGTGTTCGACAACATCCCACTCACCGCCTTGGCGATCAAACAGGGCGGCTACGACTGGGGCTTCCTGGCATTCGCGGTCGGCTTCGGCGGTTCGATGATCTGGTTCGGCTCGTCGGCGGGCGTCGCGCTGTCCAACATGTACCCGCAGGCCAAGAGCGTCGGCCAATGGCTGCGCCACGGCTGGCACGTGGCCGTGGCCTATGTCATCGGATTCTTCGTGATGCTGGCGATCATCGGCTTTCACCCGGGCAGCACGCCGCGCAACAGCGCGGCGACGACGCCGGCGCCTGCAGTCAGCCGCTGAGCAGGATGTTGTAGGGCGCAATCGCATGTCTTGACGGATCCCGTTGTTCGAGCAGCCAACGTGCGCTCGCCGGCGCCACGCTGCCGCACCGCGCGGCGCCTGAGACAATGGCGCCATGCCCGAATGGACCGTTGCAGCGCTGCTGGCCCTGAACCTGGTGCTGCTGTTGTGGTTGGTTTTTCGCCGCAGCGACAGCGTGCAACAACCGATCGAACGACTCGAGCGCGAACTGCGCGACGAGATCGGCCGCCAGGCCCAGGCCTCGCGCGTCGACCTGGGTTCGCTGCAGCAGGTGCTGCTCACGCAAAGCGGTGATGTGGCGCGCACGCAGAACGAGCAGATCGATTCGTTCCGCAGCCAGCTCGCGGTGACGCAGCAGCAGATGGAGGCCGCTTTGCGCCGCCTGAGCGACGTGCTGGCCGAGCAGTTGCGCTTGCTGTCCGAGACCAACGAACGACGCCAGGCCGAGATGCGCCTGGCGGTGGAGACCAGGCTGCAATCGCTGCAGGAGGGCAACGAGAAAAGACTCGAGCAGATGCGCGCCACGGTCGACGAGAAGCTGCAGAGCACGCTCGAGCAACGCCTGGGCGAGAGCTTCAAGCTGGTGGCCGATCGGCTCGAGCAGGTGCACAAGGGCTTGGGCGAGATGCAGGGCCTGGCGCGTGACGTGGGATCGCTGAACCGCACGCTGATCAACGTGAAGACGCGCGGCGTGTTCGGCGAAGTGCAGCTCGCTGCGCTGCTCGAGCAGGTGTTCACGCCCGAGCAGTACGGACGCCATGTCGAGACCGTGCCCGGCAGCGGCGAACGCGTCGACTTCGCGATCCGCTTTCCCGGACGGCGCGAAGACGGCGCGCCGCTGTGGCTGCCGGTGGACGCCAAGTTCCCGCGCGAGGACTACGAACGCTTGCTCGATGCGCAGGAACGCGCCGACCCTGCGGCCGCAGAATCCGCCGGCGCTGCGCTCGAAACCCGTTTGCGCAACGAAGCCAAGAGCATCCGCAGCAAGTACGTGGCCGCGCCGCACACCACCGACTTCGCGATCCTGTTCGTGCCGACAGAAGGCCTCTATGCCGAGGCGTTGCGCCGGCCGGGCCTGGTGCAGCGGCTGCAGGACGAACACCGCATCATGCTAGCCGGGCCCACCACGCTGCTGGCCACGCTCAACAGCTTGCAGATGGGCTTTCGCACGCTCGCGCTCGAGCGTCGCAGCGCCGAGGTGTGGCAGGTGCTGGGCGCGGTGAAGACCGAGTTCCAGAAGTTCGGCGACATGCTGGCCAAGACCAAGAAGAAGCTGCAGGAAGCGCAGAACACGATCGGGCAGACCGAGCAACGCACGCGCGTGATGGCCAACCGGCTCGAAAGCGTGGAGGCATTGCCCGACCCTCGCGTGCGTGACCTGTTCAACCCCGACCAGATCGAAGAAGGAGATGCTTCGGGTGCCTGAGCCGGTCGCATCGAGCCGCGACGCGGTACCCGGTCGCTTGTTGTTCGCGTTGATCGTCGGCCAGCTCGGCTTGCATGCGGCTATGGCGGGGTTGCGCATGTCGGCGCCATTGATGGCGCTGCGCGACGGCCGCAGCGAGTTCGCGGTCGGCGTGCTGATGTCATTGTTTGCCGTGGCGCCGGTGCTGCTGGCCTTGCACGCCGGTCGCATGGCCGATCGTCACGGCTATCACCGGCCCGTGCGCGCCGCGGTCGGTGTCACGCTGATCGGCGTGTGCGTCGCGATGCTGGCCACCTGGTCCGATGGCTGGCTGCAGTTCGGGCTGTTGTGCCTGGCCGCCACGTTCACCGGCGCCGGTACCAACCTGGGTTTGATCGCGATCCAGCGCACCGCGGGGCACTGGGCCACCGACAGCGTGCAGCGCATGCGCATCTTCAGCTGGCTGGGCCTCGCGCCGTCGCTGTCCAACGTGGTGGGGCCGGTGCTGGCGGGCTTCGTGATCGACGCGGCCGGGTTTCGCGCCGCGTTCGCCGTGATGCTGCTGTTGCCGGTGCTGTCTTGGTACTACGCGCGCCGCGTGCCGCGTTCGACATCCGCTCCCCATGCCGCGGCGGGCGAGGGCACCGCGTGGGATCTGCTCGCGCTGCCGGGGCTGAAGCGGCTGATGGCGGTGAACCTGCTGCTGTCGGCATGCTGGGACGTGCACACCTTCGCAGTGCCCGTGCTCGGGCACGAGCGCGGCTTCAGCGCCTCGACGATCGGCCTCGTGCTCGGCAGCTTCACGCTCGCCGTGACGCTGGTGCGCCTGGTGATCCCCGCGCTCGCGCACCGCATGCGCGAGGTCACCGTGTTGCGTGCGGCGATGTTGGGCACGGGTTTCGTGTTCGCGGCCTACCCGTTCGCCATCAACCCGTGGGTGATGGCGTTGCTGGCGATGTTGCTCGGGGTCACGCTGGGCAGCGTGCAGCCGATGATCATGTCGGGCCTGCACCACCTCACACCTGCGCCGCGCCATGGCGAAGCGATCGCGCTGCGCTCGATCGTGATCAACCTGTCCAGCACCATGCTGCCGCTGTTCTTTGGCCTGGCTGGTGCAGCCGTCGGTGTGGCGTCGCTGTTCTGGAGCGTGGGTGCGGCCACGGCGGTGGGCAGCTGGCCCGCGCGCCGGCTGCGGATCTGATGGGTGCTTTCGGCGCCGCCTTACACTCGCGGCTCTACAAACCTGACAGGACACAAGCCATGCAGCGCCTCACCGCCTTGGTTTTCGCGTTGTTGTTTGTGCCGATCGTGGGCCATGCCCAAGCGGTCGATGGCGCGCTGAAGAGGATCAAGAGCGCCAAGGCAGTGGCGGTCGCCTATCGCAGCGACGCATCGCCTTTCTCCTTTGTCGACGAGGCCAAGCAGCCGTTGGGCTTCACCATCGATCTGTGCCGACGCGTCGTCGCCAACATCGCACAGCAACTCGGTGTCGAGGGCATGCAGATCAAGTGGGTGCCGGTGACGACGCAAGACCGCATCGAGGCCGTCGAGAAGGGCAGGGCCGACATGGAGTGTGGGTCGACCACCGTGACGCTGTCGCGCTCGAAGCAGGTGAACTTTTCGAGCTACATCTTCGTCGACGGCACGGGCCTGCTGGTCAAGGCCGCCAACAGCGCGCAACGGCTGTCCGATCTCGGCGGCAAGAAGATCGGTGTCGTGGCCGGCACGACCAACGAGAAGGCGCTCAACGACGCGCTCAAGCGCTCGGTGATCAATGCCACCGTGGTGCCGGTGAAGACGCGCGATGAGGGCCTGGCGCAATTCGAGGCCGGCCAGATCGACTCGTTCGCGAGCGACCGCACTTTGCTGCTGGCGATGGCGCCGAAAGCCAAGGATCCGAAGTCGATCGCGCTGTTGGGCGAGGACCTCTCTTTCGAGCCCTACGCCATCGTGTTGCCGCGCAACGACGACGACTTTCGCCTCGCGGTCAATTCGGCGCTCGCGCAGATCTACCGCAGCGGTGACATTGGAGGGATCTTCAAGCGCTGGTTCGGCGCGTTGGGTCAGCCAGGCGTGATGCTCAATGCCACCTACATCCTCGGCTCGATCCCCGAGTAGGCTGCCGGCGCCTGAAGGCGCCAAGCCCTAGAAGCGGATGCCTGCCGGAGCCGGTGGGGCTGGTGGCGGTGGCGCTGGCTCGGCCGGCGCGGGTGCAGCAGGTCGCTCCTGCGGAGCGGCGGCTTCGGCTTGGCGTTGCACCAACGGCGTGGCCGCCGGCTGCTGGTAGCCGCGCGGCAGGCGCGACTCGCGCGGGTAGCCGGCCGCATCGAGATAGGAATGCCAGTCGCTGTCCGC
>DATKJN010000054.1:0-2197 GCA_035543655.1 Burkholderiaceae bacterium
GGCGCATGCGGGCTGACCGCGGCGCTGATGCTGCGCGACGTCGGCATCGACTGCGTGCTGTTCGAGCGCGACGCGTCGCCACAAGGATCGACCGCGCTGTCGTCGGGCTTCATTCCTGCGGCCGGCACCGCCGTGCAGCGCGCAGCCGGCGTGCACGACGACAGCGCCGCACGCTTCGCGGCCGACATCCAGGCCAAGGCGCATGGACTTGCCGCGCCGCACCTCGTGGCTGCCTACACCGAGGCGATCGCGCCGGCGCTCGACACCCTGCAGCAGCGACACGGGATCGCGTTCGAGTTGCTCGACGGCTTTCTCTACCCCGGCCACTCGGTGCGCCGCATGCACGCGCTGCCGCAACGCACCGGCGCCGCGCTGATGGCGGCGCTGCAGGCCGCCGCCGAGCGCGCCGGTGCCACGCTGCTCACGCAGGCGCGCGTGCACGTGCTGTGGTGCGACGCGAACGATCGCGTGCTCGGCGTCAGCGTGCAGCGGCCCGACGGCCGCGCCGAGCATCTGGCGTGTGATTCACTGGTGCTCGCCTGCAACGGCTTCGGCGGCAACGCCGCGATGGTGCGCGAGCACCTGCCTGCGCTGCGCGACGCGGTGTTCGCCGGCCACACCGGCAACGACGGCAGCGCCATCGCCTGGGGCCGCGCGCTCGGTGCGCGCCTGGCCGACCTGAGCGGCTGCCAGGGCCACGGCTCGTGGGCGGTGCCGCACGGCGTGCTGATCACCTGGGCGCTGATGACCGAAGGCGGCATCCAGGTCAATGCGTCGGGTCGGCGCTTCCACGACGAGAGGCGCGGCTACTCCGAAGCCGCGGTCGAGGTACTCGCGCAGCCCGGCGGCATCGCGTGGAATGTGTTCGACACGCGGCTGCTCGAACTGGCGCGCCAGTTCCCGGACTTTGCCAGTGCCGAGGCCGCCGGCGCGGTGCGCCACGCCGCCAGCGCGCAGTCGCTGGCCGACGTGATCGGCTGCGACACCTCGACGCTCACGGACACGCTGGCCAGCACACGCTTGATCGCGCCGTATTGCGCGATCCGCGTCACCGGCGCGCTGTTTCACACCCAAGGCGGCCTCGACATCGACGCCCGCTCGCGTGTGCTGCGCGCCGACGGCGTGCCGCTGCCCAACCTGCTCGCCGCCGGCGGTGCCGCGCGCGGCGTGTCGGGCGACTCCGTCTCGGGCTATTTGTCGGGCAACGGCTTGCTCAGCGCGGTGGCGGGCGGCTTCATCGCAGCGCACACCGCCATCGCACAGTTCAGAGGTACCGCATGACCCCAACGCTGAAGCAACGTTTGCATGAATCCCGCGTGCTGCTCGCGCCCGGCGTCTACGACGCACTGTCGGCGCTGATCGCGCAACAAGCGGGTTTCGAGGCGCTGTACCTGTCCGGCGCCTCCATCGCCTACACCCGCCTGGGCCGCAGCGACGTCGGCCTCACCACCTTCAGCGAGGTCGAGGACACGCTGGCGCGCATCACCGAGCGCGTGGCGCTGCCGGTGATCGTCGACGCCGACACCGGTTTCGGCAACGCGCTCAACGCACAGCGCACGGTGCGCGGCCTGGAGCGCGCCGGCGCCGCGATGATCCAGCTCGAAGACCAGTCCTTTCCCAAGCGCTGCGGCCATCTCGAAGGCAAGGGCGTGATCCCGGTCGACGAGATGTGCGGCAAGCTGCGCGCCGCGCTCGACGCCCGCCGCTGCAGCGACACGCTGATCCTGGCGCGCACCGATGCGCTGGCGGTCGAGGGCTTCGACGCCGCGCTGGAGCGCGCCGAGAAGTACCTCGCTTGCGGTGTCGATGCGCTGTTCGTCGAGGCCCTGCGCGGCCCGCAACAGATGGATGCCGCGTGCGCGCGCTTCGCCGCGCGCGTGCCACTGCTGGCCAACATGGTCGAGGGCGGGCAGACGCCGCTGCAGTCGGCCAGCGAACTCGGACAACGCGGCTTTCGGATCGTGATCTTCCCCGGTGGTACCGCGCGCGCGGTGGCGCACACGCTGCAGGGCTACTACGCCAGCCTGCACGGCCATGGCAGCACGGCGCCGTGGCGCGAGCGCATGCTCGACTTCGACGCACTGAATGCGCTGATCGGCACGCCCGAGCTGCTGGCGCTTGGCAAACGCTACGGCTGAAGCCGCTTCAGCACTGGAACACCGGTGCGTCGCGCGACAGGATCGCGCTGCGCGTGTTC
>DATKJN010000055.1:0-3457 GCA_035543655.1 Burkholderiaceae bacterium
ACTTTCGTTTAGGACAGAGAGGACTTCTTCAGGCCGGTCGATCGAAGGGCCGCACAAGGCGGCCCTTCATTTCGATGGACCTGGGCAGTTTACGCACCAGCGTGCCAACGGTTGACACCCATGTCAGGTGGATGCAACGCCTGCGGTCACCTGTGTGACGGGCGCACGGGGTGACGTCACCCGCCCAAACCGAGTGAATCCAGGGTCGGCACGGCGACGTAGCTAGCATCGCCCCTTTGGCCGTTCCGGCCGCGAGTGAATCTGTTTCGTGTCGATGCAATCGTTTCCTGTTGTCTGCTGCGTGGCGTGCCTCGTGCTCGGCACAGGTTTCGCGCGGGCCGAGCCCTATGTGCCGGGCTCGGACAGCCAGGTGGTCGAGCGCTTGCCTTTGCGCGCCGCCGATCCCGCCGCGCGCGAGCTGGCCGCGCTGCGCGCGTCGTGGCGCCGCGATCCGGCCAACGTCGATGGGGCGGTGGCCCTGGCCATGGCCTACATCGATCAGGCCGGTGCCGAGGGCGATCCGCGCTACGTCAGCTATGCGCAATCGACCTTGCAACGTTGGTGGAGCCTGCCCGAGCCGCCGGCGGCGGTGCGCACGGTGCGGGCGATCGTGCTGCAGTACGACCACCGCTTCGACGAAGCGTTGGCCGATCTGGCGGCTGCCGTGCGGGCCGACCCGGACGACACGTTGGCATGGTCGTGGTCCACCGCGATCCACCTGGTGCGCGGCAATCTCGACGGAGCGCGCCAGTCGTGCCAGCGGTTGGCCGAGTTGGCGCCCGACCTGGTGGGCGCCGCGTGCCGCACGCAGATCGATGCATTGACCGGTCGCGCGGCACAAGGCGCCACGTCGTTGCGCGCGGCGCTGCGCTCGCACAACGAGACCGATCCCGCGCTGCGCCTTTGGGCGCTGACGCGCCTGGCCGAAACCGAAGAGCGGGCCGGCCACGCCGCAGCGGCCGAAGGCGCGTACCGCGACGCGCTCGCGATGCAGCGCCCCGACGTGTACCTGCAGGCGGCCTATGCCGACTTCCTGCTCGACCACGGCCGCGCGGGCGAGGTGCTCACGCTGCTCAAGGACCAGTCGCGTGCCGACGTGCTGCTGCTGCGCCTGGCCATCGCCGCCAAGATGACGCAGGACGCGCGGCGCGACACCTTCGCGCGCGAGATGTCGGCGCGTTTCGACGCGGCGCGCGCGCGCGGCGACACCAGCCACGAGAAGGAAGAGGCGCGCTTCACGCTCGCGGTGCAGGGCCTGGCCGAACGCGCGCTGCAGCTGGCGCTGGCCAACTACCGCAAGCAGCGCGAATTGGCCGATGCGCGCATCGTGCTCGAGGCGGCATGGGCCGCGCGCCAGCGCGCGGCGGCCGAACCGGTGCTGCAGTGGATGGCGGCCACCGGCGTCGAAAGCCCGGCGCTGCACGCGCTCGCCGACAAGCTGAAGGAGATGCGATGACGCGCGGCTGGCGTGGCGTCATCGGTTGGATGTGCCTGCTGTGGGCGCTGGCCGCGCACGCGCACAAGCCATCCGACAGCTACCTCACGATCACCCAATCGGCCGACGGCTTCAGCGGCCGCTGGGACATCGCCCTGCGCGATCTCGATTTCGCGCTCGGGCTCGATGCCGACGGCGACGGTGCGATCACCTGGGGCGAGGTGCGCGCCAAACACGCCGACATCGCCGCCTATGCCGGCTCGCGGCTGCGCCTGAGCGCCGGCGAGCAGGACTGCCGCGTCTCGGTCGGCGCGCAGATGCTGGAGAACCACACCGACGGCACCTATTCGGTGTTGCCGCTGGCCATCGGCTGCGGCGCATCGGCCATGCAACTCAGCGTGGGCTACACGTTGTTCGCTGACGTCGACCCGCAGCACCGCGGCTTGTTGAACCTGCGCGCGCAGGGTGTGGCGCGCACCGCAGTGCTCGATCCGCAGGCGCCGCCGCAGCGGTTCGATCTTGCCAAGGCCAATCGCTGGTCGCAGCTGGCCGACTACCTGCGCGAAGGCGTGTGGCACATCTGGATCGGCTTCGACCACATCCTGTTCCTGCTGTCGCTGCTGCTGCCCGCCGTGCTGGTCTGGCGCGTGCCGCGCTGGCAGCCGGTGGACGAGTTCCGCACCGCCTTCTGGGACGTGTTCCGCATCGTCACCTCGTTCACCGTGGCGCACTCGATCACGCTGTCGCTGGCGGCGCTGCACGTGATCTCGCTGCCGTCGCGGCTGGTGGAATCGGCGATCGCGGCCTCGGTGGTGGTGGCCGCGCTGAACAACCTGAAGCCACTGGTGCAGAACCGTCGCTGGGTGGTGGCCTTCGGCTTCGGCCTGGTTCACGGCTTCGGCTTTGCCACCGTGCTGGCCGAGCTCGGCCTGCCGAGCGATGCGCTGGTGCTCGCGCTGGTGGGATTCAACCTCGGCGTGGAACTGGGGCAACTGGCGATCGTGCTGCTGTTCCTGCCGCTGGCGTACAGCCTGCGGCGCAGCCAGCTCTATCGCCGCGCGTTGATGGTCGGCGGCTCGCTGTTGATTGCACTCGTCGCGGCGGTCTGGTTCGTCGAGCGGGCATTCGACCTGTCGTTGCTGTCCGCCTGAGGCGGCGGGCCCGGTCGATCGTCTTGGATCTCGAAGGCCAGCGTCACGAACCGGCTTTCCCAGGTGTCGGGCTCGCGTTCACTCAAGCGCAGCTCGGTGCCACGCAGCACCCAACGGCCGGCCAACGGCGCGGGGAAACGCACGCGGCCTTCGGCATCGGTCTTGCGCCAGAGGCCCAGTGCGACGCGATCGCCGCGCAACTCGACGGGAAAGTCCGCCAGCGGCTGTCCGTTGCGCAGCACGCGGAACACCATCGGCTCGCCGCGCCGCGGCGTGCGTTGCGGGGATTCGAGCAGCATGTCCATCGCCATGTTGACCGGCATGGCGGCGCTCGGCCCCGGATCGATTTCGATGCGCGCATGCTTGGTGTAGCGCTCCTTCCATTTGACGCCGCGCGCGCGCATCTGGGTCCATGCCTCGCGCACCGACTGGGGAGCCTGGATTTCCTTGAAGTACAGCGCGATCTTGTCGTCGGTCAGTTCGACGTCGAACGATGCGGTCTGTGCCCAGCAGCTCAGGGGCAGGCCGCGTTCGGCGCGCACGCGCACGTTGAGCGCGGTCGGCGCATCGGCCGTGCGCTGCAAGGCGATCGGCGCGCTGCTGGGCTCGTGGCGGCAGCCGCTGTAGACCAGGTGCTTGATGTCGATGCCGCTCTCTTGCACCGGAAACTGGTTGCCGGTGCCCAGTGCCAGTGCGACACCGCCGCCGGTGCCGGTGGGCAGGGGCGCGAACCAGGTGTCGTGGGCGAGCGCGCAGTGCGCGGCCGCAGCGAGCGCCAGGGCCGCGACCTTCGAAGGCAGGTGGAGCTTCATCCCGTTTGTTACGCACACCGCAGGTCGGCGGATGCGGGCGTCAGAAGCGCACTTGCAGG
>DATKJN010000056.1:0-3988 GCA_035543655.1 Burkholderiaceae bacterium
CTCGACCTGGGCCACGTGCAGATCTTCGTGCTCGATGAAGCCGACCGCATGCTCGACATGGGCTTCATCCACGACATCAAGAAGATCCTCGCCATCGTGCCGCAGAAGAAGCAGAGCCTGCTGTTCTCGGCCACATTCAGCGACGAGATCAAGTCGCTGGCCGACCGGCTGCTGAACCAGCCGGCGCTGATCGAAGTGGCGCGCCGCAATGCGCCGGCCGAGTTGGTGGCGCAAAGGGTGCACCCCGTCAGCCGCGACAAGAAGAAGGACCTGCTCGCGCACCTCATCCTGCAGGGCGACTGGCACCAGGTGCTGGTGTTCACGCGCACCAAGCACGGCGCCAACCGGTTGACCGAGTTCTTGACCAAGAGCGACATCAGCGCGATGGCGATCCACGGCAACAAGAGCCAGAGCGCGCGCACCAAGGCGCTGGCCGATTTCAAGAGCGGCGAGTTGCGCGTGCTGGTGGCCACCGACATCGCCGCACGTGGCATCGACATCGATCAGCTGCCGCACGTGGTGAACTACGAGCTGCCCAACGTGCCCGAAGACTACGTGCACCGCATCGGCCGCACCGGTCGTGCCGGCGCCACCGGCGAGGCGATCTCGCTGGCTTGCGTCGACGAAGAGATCTTCCTGCGCGACATCCAGCGCCTGATCCACAAGGAGATCCCGCGCGAGGTCATCAAGGGCTTCGAGCCCGATCCCAACGAACGCGCCGAGCCGATCGTGCTCGGCCGCATGACGATCGGCGTCGGCGGCAACCGCCGCAATGGCAACGGCGGTCGCCCTGCACGTCCGCCGCAAGGGCGCTCAGCGAAGCCGGCGCATCCGTCGCGTGCGGCCAATCCGTTGCAAGGCACGCATGCCTCGCGCGACGCACGTGCACCGCAAGGCCAGAAGGCACCCCAAGGTGCGCGACCGGGTGCACGCCCCGGCGCCCGCCCGGGGTCCGGCCCGCACGGCGGCGGTGCCGCGGGCTCGCGGCCGCCGCGCGGAGGCCGCAGCCGTTGAGCAACGGCCCGCTCACGTCAATGAAAGCGGGCGCCTAACGGCGCCCTTTTTCATCGCACGCCAACTTTGTCCCACGCCCGGGCCTGCATGCCCGGGCGGTTCGGCAGGCGTTCGCCAGTGCGCAGGCACTGGCTCACGTCCAGCCTCACCCCTTGCCGTGCTTGGCGATCAGCTCCTTGGCCGTGGCCAGCAGCTTCTTGCCATCGAAGTTGCGCTTGTCCATGTCGGCCACCCATTCGTTCTCGACCGCCGCCGACAGCTTGATGAACTCCTGCCGCTCCGACGCCGGGAACGTGTACAGCGTGTTGCCGCGGTCCACCGCCGGCTTGCGACCGGCCGGATCGTTGCCCTGTTGCGTCTTGCCGAGCCAGGCCGAGGTGGCGAGGCCGGAGTTGCCGTCGATCACCTTCTTCAGGTCGGGCGCGAGCCCGTCGTACTTGGCCTTGTTCATCGCCATCACGAAGGTCGTGGTGTACAGCGCCGGCCCGTTGGAATCGAACTCGCTGTGGAACTTGGTCAGCTCGTGCACCTTGACCGACGGCACCACCTCCCATGGGATCACGCAGGCGTCGATCGTGCCCTTGGACAGCGCATCGGGGATCTGCGGCAGCGGCATGCCCACCGGCGTGGCGCCCACCGAGCCGAGTAGCTTGGTGATCTGACGCGTCGGGCCGCGCACCTTCAAGCCCTTGAGGTCGGCGTGCGTCTTGATCTGTTTGCTCACCGAGTGGAACATGCCCGGGCCGTGCACGTGCAGCGCGATGACCTGGGTCTCCTTGAACTCGTCGGGCGCGACGGTCTGCACGTACTCCCAGTACGCCTTGGACGTGGCCTCGGCGTTGTTCATCACGAACGGCAGCTCGAACACCTCGATGCGCGGAAAGCGCCCGGCGGTGTTGCCCGGCAGCGTCCAGACGATGTCGACCACACCGTCGCGCGCCTGGTCGTACAGCTGCACCGGCGTGCCGCCGAGCTGCATCGCCGGATAGGCCTCGAACTTGATGCGGCCGCCCGAGTCCTTCTCGACCTTCTCCATCCACGGCTTGTGCATCGACAGCCACACGTTGCTCATCGGCGCCATGAAGGTGTGGAACTTCAGCGTGAGCGACTGCTGGGCCAGGCCCGACAGCCCGGGCACCCCCAGAGCCGCGGCGGCAGCACCCTGAATCAGCGAACGGCGTTTCATCGAGAGTCTCCTGTTCGATCGAACGATCTTTCAGAAAGGGAAATTAACCAAAAACCGTTGACAGAGCGCACCCGGTTTGCCCTAGGCCGTTTGCGAAAACGGCTCAATTCAGGTACTTCACCAGCCACAGCGAGATCGGCGGAAACATCAGCAGCACGATCGTGCGGATGGTGTCGCTGACCAGAAACGGCATCACGCCGCGGTAGCTCTCGCCGATCGGCACATCGCGCGCCATGCCGTTGACCACGTAGACGTTCAGGCCGACGGGTGGCGCCAGAAGCCCGAATCCCACCGTCATCAGCACCATGATGCCGAACCAGATCGCCACACTTTCCTTGGGCATGCCGAAGTCCAAGCCCATGACCATCGGGAAGAAGATCGGGATGGTGAGCAGGATCATCGACAGTTCGTCCATCACCGCGCCGAGTACCACGTAGAACAGCAGGATCGCCGTCACCACCATCACCGGCGACAGCCCCCAGCTGCCGACCACGTTGGCCAGTTGCGCCGGCACCTGGGTCAGCGCGAGCGCCGCGTTCATCAGGTCGGCGCCGAGGAAGATCAGGAAGATCATCGCCGACGACTCGGCGGTGGCGTAGAAGCAGTGCTTGAACTTGGCCCAATTGATCTCGCGCTTGATCAGCGCGGCAATGAAGGTGGCCGCAGCGCCGACGGCCGCGCCCTCCGTGGGCGTGAAGATGCCGCCATAGATGCCACCGAACACGAGCAGGAAGATGACCGCGATCGGCGCCACACCCCAGATCAGCGACGGGGTCAACGGCGGCGCATCGTCGTGCTCGGGCGCATGGCCTGGCACCAGGCGCACATAGATCGCGATCGCGACCATGTACCCGAGCATCGCGATGATGCCGGGCACCATCGCGGCGGCGAACAGCTTGGCGATGTTCTGTTCCGCCAGGATGGCGTAGATCACCAACGGCACCGAGGGCGGGATCAGGATGCCCAGGGTGCCGCCGGCGGCCAGCGTGCCGGTGGCCAGCCGCCCCGAGTAGCCATGGCGCCGCATTTCGGGCAATGCCACTTGCGTGATGGTGGCTGCGGTGGCGACCGACGAGCCGCAGATCGCACCGAACGCCGCGCAGGCGAGCACCGCGGCCATCGCCAGGCCGCCGCGAAAGCGCGACATCACCACGCTGGCGAACTCGAACAGCGCCCTCGAGATGCCGCCCTGCGTGGCGAAGTTGCCCATCAGGATGAACAGCGGGATCACGCTGAGGTCGTAGCTGGCGAAACGGGCGAACGCCTGCGTGTTGAGGAAGTTCGCGAACGGCAGCCAGCCGGCCTGCGCGATGTAGCCGGCGGTACCGGCCGCGAACATCGCCACCGCGATCGGCGTGCGGATCGCCATCAGCACCAGCATGATCGCGAAGATCGCGACCGTCAGCATCAGCGGCGTCATGCAGGCCCCTCGCTGGACGAGTCCGTCGGCCATTTCGCCTGGGGCATGCGCTGCTTCATTCGTGCACCTGCTCGCCGAAGCCGCGCAGCGCCTGCGCCACGCCGATCACCACGCACAGGACCAACGGCGGCACCATCGCGGTGTAGATGATCCATTCGGGGAAGCCGATCATCATCGTGCCCGACTGCGACTTCCACGCATTGAGGCCGCCGATCGTCGTGCGCCAGGCCATCAGCGCGAGCGCGAAGGCAAACAGCAAGGCACCGAAACGATCGAGCCGGGCGACGGTGCGATCCGATGCCTTGGCGGTGAAGAAGTCGACGATGATGTTGCCGCGCCGCATCTGGCACCAGGGCAGAAACAGCGCA
>DATKJN010000057.1:0-7814 GCA_035543655.1 Burkholderiaceae bacterium
ATGCGTTTCTTGTTCGGGCTGGCGGATCGTGTGTCGGTGATCCACTGGGGACAGGTGATCGCCGAAGGCACGCCGGCCGCGCTGCGCGCCAACCCGTGGGTGCAGCGCTCCAGTCTCGGGAGCCTCGCGGCATGAGCTGCCAGGCCGCTCCCAAGGCGATCGCCGCAGCGCGCAGCGCGCAGGCTCGTCGATGAGCGCCCCACCGCGCAGCGACGCCGCCCCGCTGCTGTCGGTCGACGGCATCGCCACGTTCTATGGCGAGACGCAGGTGCTGTTCGGCCCGTCGCTGCGCGTGTGGCCGGGCGAAGTGGTGGCGCTGCTGGGCCCCAACGGCGCCGGCAAGACGACCACTTTGCGCTCGATCCTGGGGCTCACGCCGGCGCGCCAGGGGACCATTCGGTTCGACGGACGCGCCATCACGCACGAGCCCACGCACCGCATCGCCTCGCTCGGCGTGGGCTGGGTGCCCGACGACCGGCGCGTGTTTCCGACGCTCACAGTGGCTCGCAACCTCGACATCGCGCGCAAGAAGACGCGCTTTCGCGCCTGGTCGCTCGGCGAATGTTTTGCCCTGTTCTCGGCGCTGGAGTACCTGATGCCGCGCGAGTGCGAAAACCTGTCCGGCGGCGAGATGCAGATGGTGGCCATCTCGCGCGTGCTGATGGGCGCACCGGGCCTGGTGCTGCTCGACGAACCGAGCCAGGGCCTGGCGCCGAAAGTGGTGCAGGACGTGATGCGCACCGTGGATCGCTTGCGCGGCGAAGGGGTCGGCGTGGTGCTGGTGGAGCAGAACGTGGCCTGTGCGCTCGACGTCGCCGACCGCGTGTGCGTGATGCACGGCGGACGCATGGTCTACGAATGCGAGGCCGCGGCGATGCGGCAGGATGGCGCGCTCAGGCGCCGCTGGCTGGGGATCTGAATGCAAGCGCCGCTGCTGCAGGTGCAAGGGCTCGTCAAACGCTACCGGCGTGGCTGGCCGCGCGCGCAGACCACGTTCGAGCTGCAGGCGGACTTGCATGTCGAAGGACCCAGCGTGATCGGCGTGATGGGGGCCAACGGCACCGGCAAGACCACGCTGTTCGAGCTGATCACGGGAGGCAACGCGCCCTCCGAAGGGCGGGTGCTGGTGGCCGGCCAGGACATTCACAAGGTCCGCCACGACCAGCGCGACCGACTGGCGCTGCACTACCACCAGTCGTACCAGTTGCGGCGCTTTCGCCGCACCCGGCCGAAGTTCCTGCTGGAGGCTGCGCACGCGACCGAGCCCGTGGTGCACCTGTTCGACGAGCCGCAGTTCAACGCGCAAGACGGCTACATCGGCTTCATGCTCGACTTCTTCCAGCGCTTGCGCAGCTCGGGCAAGCTGGTGTTCCTGTGCCTGCACCCCAACGAGCCGGTGCATCTCGACATCCTGGAAGCCGCCTGCGAACGTTTTGTCTTCGTGGAGAAAGACGCGGCGCGCATCTCTCGCCTGCGCGAGGCGGCCACGCTGCGCGAGCTGGCGGCGTGGCCGGCGGTCGCGAGCTATCTGGGTTCGCTGCTGACGGCGAGGCAGCCCGGCTGAGGCTGCACCGGCTGTCACCACGCGGAGGGACACGCGCGCGGCGCTGCGGCCTGCGCAGTGGGTATCGAATCCCGTTCCACCGCGGCCACAAGGCCACGATGCGGCACTGCGACGCCTTGGTGGCAGCTACACGATGGCGGCGACCGCCTTGGCGGTGCGCACTGGCCCAGCTGGCGCGCCGCGGGATCAGCCGTCGTACTTGAACGACAACGACACGCGGGCGCGGTAGGCGACCACCTTTCCGCCCTCGACCTTGACGTCCAGCTTGCTGACCTCGGCGATGCGCAGGTCACGCAAGGACTTGGCGGCGGTCTCCACCGCGTTCTTGGTGGCGTCCTCCCAGGACGTGCTGCTGGTGCCGATGATCTCGGTGACGCGATAGACACCGGTATCGGCTTGCTTCTTGGCCATGTGTTGTCTCCTGCCTGCAATCGATGCGAAGGCCCGTCAGCGTACGCCGAGCCGGGTCGATGTCAATGCGGAAATGGCGACCTCCACCCTCGCAACAGGCTGCGCGCGGCGGCGCCGGGCACGCCGTCCGCACGGCTTTGTCCTCTGTGCTACGGTGCCCAATGCCATCGCCCTCTCCGGCCAGCCCCGAGTCGTTGCGACAGATGGAGGAGCGCTTCCGGCTGATGGTCGAATCCGTCCGCGACTACGCCATCTTCCTGCTCGATGGCAACGGGGACGTTCAGAGTTGGAATGCCGGTGCGCAGCGTTTCAAGGGGTATCGGGCCGACGAGATCATCGGCAAGCACTTCTCGGTGTTCTATCCGCCGGAGTCGCTGGCTCGAAACCTGCCGGCACACGAGCTCACCGAGGCGGCTCGGGTGGGCAGCTTCGAAGATGAAGGCTGGCGGGTCCGGCAAGACGGCTCTCGTTTCTGGGCCAATGTGGTCATCACCGCGCTGCGCGACCCGCAAGGCAGCTTGCTGGGTTTCGCAAAGATCACGCGCGACCTCACCCAACGGCGCAACCACGAGGAAGCGTTGCGACAAAGCGAGGAGCGGTTCCGGCTGCTGGTGGAAGGCGTTGCCGACTACGCCATCTTCATGCTCGACGCGAACGGCCACATCGCGACCTGGAACGTGGGTGCGAAGCGCATCAAGGGCTACGAGGCCGACGAGATCATCGGCAAGCACTTCTCCGTGTTCTATCCGGCCGACGCCATCGAAAGCGGCTGGCCAGCGCACGAACTGGTGGTGGCCGCGCAAAGCGGCAGCTTCGTCGACGAAGGCTGGCGTCTGCGCAAGGACGGCACTCGGTTCTGGGCCAGCGTCACGATCACGGCGCTGCGCGACGAGGCACATCGCCTGATCGGTTACGCCAAGCTCACCCGAGACCTCACGGAGCGCAAGCGCACGGAGGCCATCGAAATGGCCGGCAAGCAGCGCGACGACATCCTCGATGCCGAACGCAGCGCGCGCATGTCGGCGCAGCGGACGGCGCGCATCAAGGACGAGTTCCTGGCCACCCTCTCGCACGAGCTGCGGACGCCGCTGAGCTCGATCCTGGGGTGGACGCAGATCCTGATGAAGCGCGACGCCAAGCTCGCGACGGGCGATCTGCAGCGGGCCATCGAGGTGATCGATCGCAATGCGCGGGCGCAGGTTCAGCTCATCAACGACCTGCTCGACCTCAGCCGCATCATGACCGGCAAGATGCGGCTCGACCTGCAGCAGGTCGCGCTGGTGGACATCGTCCGCGCGGCGATCGAGTCCGCGGAGCCCGCCGCACAGGCCAAGGACATCCGCCTGAAGGCCATCCTGGATCCCATGCCGGCCACGGTCACCGCGGACAGCGGCCGCCTGCAGCAGGTGGTCTGGAACCTGCTCACCAACGCGATCAAGTTCACGCCGAAGGGCGGGCAGGTCCAGGTGTTGCTGCAACGGGTGAACTCGCACATCGAGCTGAGTGTGAGCGACACCGGGATCGGCATCCCGCCGAGTTTTCTGCCAAACGTGTTCGACCGCTTCGCGCAGCGCGACAGCTCCACCAGCCGGTCGTATGGAGGACTCGGCCTGGGGTTGGCGATCTCGAAGCAGTTGGTGGAGTTGCACGGGGGCTCGATTCGCGCCGCCAGCCAGGGCGAAGACAAAGGCTCCACGTTCTTCGTGGACCTGCCGCTTTCGATCGTGCAGATCGAGGATGAAGGCCCCGAGCGCATCCATCCCACTGCATCGACCGCCTTCGACGATGTGCCGCTGCCCAAGCTGGACGGCATCCTGATCGTGGTCGTCGACGACGAGCCGGACGCACGCGACATGCTGAAGCGCCTGCTGGAGGACCAGCAAGCACGCGTCGAGGTGTACGACTGCGCGAACAGTGCCCTCGAGGCGCTGAAGCAGTCGAAGCCCGATGTCATCGTGAGCGACATCGGCATGCCGCTGATGGACGGCTATCAGTTCATGCGCTCGTTTCGAGCCAGCGAACCGCCAGGGCAACGCACGCCCGCGCTGGCACTCACCGCGTTCGCCCGCTCGGAGGACCGAAAGCGGTCGTTGCTCAGCGGATACCAAGCCCACATCGCGAAGCCATTTGACGTGGGCGAACTGGTGCTCCTGGTGGCCAATCTGGTCGGGCGATAGGTCGCAGGCATGAGTCTGGACCTTGCCTCGATGGCAAAGTCCAGTCGGGGCCGGGCAGCGCCCTCGCCTCAATGCGGGGTTGACGACGGCAACAGGGACAAGTGACAGTGCCGCCGGGAGGGCGGGCAGAAAGCCGACCCTGGGGCACGCAAAACGACAGTGGGCGGCGGCCGTCCGTGACGGGTTCGCACGTGGGAGATCGGTTCGCTGTTTTCGTGGCCCGGCCTCGCGGCCGCGCTGCAAGCAGTCCCGCCGATGCTGCGAAGGGGAACATGAGCACACAGCCGAGGCTGCATTCGCTGGACAACCTGCGTGCCACGATGATGTGGCTGGGTGTCGTGCTGCACGTGGCCACGGTCCATCAGGTCAGTCAATCCAGTTCATTCTGGCGCGACCCGCAGACCAGCCTGGTGAGCGACGCGCTCATCGCGCTGATCCACCTCTTTCGCATGCCGGTGTTCTTCATCGTCTCCGGATTCTTCGCCGCTTTGCTGGTCGAACGCCGTGGCCCCGGTGGCATGTTGGCTCACCGTGCCCTGCGGGTCGGGCTTCCGTTTGTCGTGTTCCTACCGATACTGCTGGCCGTCACCGTGGTGCTTGCGACGATGCATGCGCAGCCCATCGGCTCGGTACCGAAGCTCGGCTTCGACCCGCACGTCCTGCCGGAAATGCGGTGGGGTGTACGTTGGCAGACGCTGCACTTGTGGTTTCTGCACCTGCTGATGGGTTTCGCGCTGGCCACTGCGATCTTGTGCGCGCTGGCCGCCCATGTGCCAGACAGCCTGCACCAACGAGCCAAGCGCGTGCTCGGCCGACTGGCCGGGAGCGGTGGTGCCTTTTTGGTTTTGGCGCTGCCGCTTGGCATCATGGGGCGGCACTACCCACAGGGCGTCTTGCTAGCCAGTGGCGACCTCTTGCCGCCGATGGCCGAGTGGCTGCACTACGGGCTGTTCTTCGCCTTCGGCTTCGTGCTCTATCTTTGCCGCGATCGCCTGTTGCCGGTCTATGAGCGCCGCGTCTGGATCAACGTTTGGGCCGGTGCGGGCGGCATCTTGCTGGTGCTCGCAATCGACCAGTTTGCGCAACGTGATCCAAGCATTCGGGTGGACAGCAGGATCTGGGTGGGTCTGGGCTACAACGCATGCTCTTGGCTTTGGAGTTTGGCGCTGATCGGCGGCTTCGTGCGCTACATGCGTGAGCAAAATCGTCTACTGAAGTACATGGCAGAGAGTTCGTACTGGGTGTACCTGGTGCACCTGCCCCTGATCGGCGCCGTGGCCCTCGTGTTGCGCGAGTGGCACGTGGCCGCCGAGCTGAAGATGGTGCTGAACATCGGCGTCACCACGGCGTTGAGCGTCGCGAGCTACCACTGGCTGGTGCGCCACAAATCGATCGGCGTCTTTCTCAACGGACCGAGCAAGACCACCGAAGCAGCCCCTGCGCAAAGAGCGGTTGGTCCTCGGTTGGATGCGTGACCAAGCACAGCGCGGGCATCCTCCCGTACCGCCGACACGAGGGCGCCTGGCAAGTGCTGCTCGCGCATCCGGGCGGACCCTTCTGGGCGCGCAAGGATCTCGGCGCCTGGTCGGTGGCCAAAGGCGAGTACCTGCCGCCCGAGTCTGCGTTGGCGGCGGCCGTGCGCGAGTTTGAAGAAGAAACCGGGCACCGCCTCGCCGGTCCGTTCGTGTCGCTGCAGTCGGTCCGCTTGAAGAGCGGCAAGGTGATCGAGGCCTTTGCCACGCAGGCCGATTGGGATCTGTCGTCCTTTCGTTCGAACATGTTCGAGGTCGTCGATGCCAAGGGGGTGGCCAGGCGGTACCCCGAAGTCGATCGGATCGAGTGGTTTGCACTCGAAACCGCAGCGCAGAAGATCCACGCTGGCCAACTGCCGTTTCTCGCCCGCCTGCAAGAGCACCTCGCCGCCAGCGCGCGCTGACAGCAGGTGCCGCCGCCAAGCGCGGCGCAGAGGTCGCGCGCTACAACGATTCGCTCGCGCCTTTTGACCCTGACCACTTGCCTGAGGGATATCGGTTGCGAGGGGTGTGCCTGGCAATGCCGCACCTAGACTGGCCGCGCGCTGAAGTAGCAGTACGGGGAAAGTGCAAATGGCAGTCAGCAAGACGATCGAGCTGCGCGGCGGACCCGCCAGCGGCGGCCGCATCCAGGTTCCGGCGGAAAGCACGGAGGTGACGGTCCCGGTGGATCGCAACGACCGATTCGGCGCGTGGGCCGTCTACCGCCCCAGTGCCGAACGGTGCCCGGACGGCATCGAGATCTGGGACGAGCACGTCGAAACCGGTTGGGGCGACACCGGTCTCGGCGACCTGTAGCGCCGCAGCGCCACCGGCGCGATCGGTCAGATCACGCGACGCGGCGCCGCGGTGGCGGCATCGCCGGTGTTCGGCATGCCGGTGGGTTCGATCAGCATCACGTGGCACTCGTCGTCGGCCACCGGCCGATGCCGCACGCCACGCGGCACGATGAAGATCTCGCCCGGGCCCATGTCGGCTTGACCGTGTTCGGTCTCGACTCGCATGCGACCTTGCAAGACGAGAAAGAAGTCATCGCTGTCGCTGTGCGAATGCCACTGGAAAGCACCTTTGATCTTGACCACCATGATGTCCAGCCCGTTGAACGTGGCCACGGTGCGCGGCGCAAAATGGTCGCTGAACGTGGCAAGCTTGTGGGCCAGGTTGATCGATGCGGTCATGGCAACACCCGATGCTTCGAACGGCGCAGTCTCGCCGACACGCGGTGCGCGTGTCTTGAACGTTTGACACATGGTGCAGCCAGCACACCCACGGCGGGATTGGGCCGTGATGCAACCGACCTCGGTGCCTGGGGTCGAATTGCTGCGGGCGCATTTCGTCGAGCACAGCTTCGACCGCCACAGCCATGACACCTGGTCGATCGGCGTCACGTTCGACGGACAGCAGACGTTTCGCTGCCGCGGCACCACCACCACGAGCCGGCGTGGCAACGTGATCGTCTTCCGGCCCGACGATGCCCACGACGGACACGGCGAGGACGACGACGGCTTCCGCTACGCGATGCTCTATCTGCCGGAGTCGGTGGTCACGGCCTGGCTGCGCGAAGCCGGCACCGGCGCCGCGGCGCGCGGCTTTCGCCATGCGTTGCTCGAGGACGAAGCGCTCGGCCACTGCATCGCCGATGCCGCGCAAGCCTGTCTGCAGCCCGGCGAGTCGCTGCGCAGCGCCACGCTGATGCAGCACGCGGTGCTGCGCCTGTTTCAACGCCATGCCGATCACCGTGCGGCGCCATGGCGCGAGACCGGCACACCGCGCTGGCTGCATGCGGTGCGCGACCACCTCGAGGCGCACTACGCGAGCGACGTCACCGTCGAGCAGCTGGCGCGCATCGCCGGCGTGTCGCGCGTGCACTTGACTCGCGTGTTCATGCAGGCTTTCGGCCAGCCGCCGCACGGCCATCTGAACTCGCTGCGGCTGCGTGCCGCCAAGCGCTTGCTCGCGCAGGGCCAGTCGATCGCCGAGACCGCGGTCGACGCGGGCTTCGCTGATCAAAGCCACTTGACCCGGCGGTTCAAATCCGGCTTCGGCGTCACACCAGGCGCCTGGCTCCGCCAAACACAGCCCCGCGCGGGCGCGTAGCGAGCGGTCGCAACACGCCTGCGGCGCCGCCAC
>DATKJN010000058.1:0-2024 GCA_035543655.1 Burkholderiaceae bacterium
CCTTCTTGACGTCATCGGCCACGTTCTCCTGGACCGCGAGCGCGCCGTGTTCCATCCACACCTTGCCGGCCTTGCGCGCCAGCTTGCGATACACCGCGAGGCGCTTCTTGGGCACCGGCACGACGTAACCATCGACATACACACCCATCGGTCATCTCCTTGGTTCGATCTGGTGACGACCGCGGGAGTGGTCGCGAGGTCAGCGCCCCTTGGCCTTGCGCCAGGCAGCGAACGCGTCGCGGTTGCGCTCGTCGGTCGGAGGATACAGCCCCAGGATCGACTGGCCTTCCTGAACCCTTTCGGTCACGAAGTCTTCGAACGCAGTCATCTCGGTGGCCTCGTCGGCGATCTCGTCGGCCAGGTGCGCCGGGATCACGACCACGCCCTCGCCATCGCCGACCACCACGTCGCCCGGCCACACCGGCGCGTCGCCGCAGCCGATCGGCACGTTGATGTCGAGCGCCTGATGCACCGTGAGGTTGGTCGGCGCGCTCGGGCGGCTGTGGTATGCGGGGATGGCCATGAGCGCGATCTCGGGCGAGTCGCGAAAGCCGCCGTCGGTGACGATGCCGGCCACGCCGCGCTTCATCAGCCGCGTGACGAGAATCGAGCCGGCCGACGCGGCGCGCGCGTCCTTGCGGCTGTCGATCACGAACACCGCGCCCGGAGGGCACTCTTCCACCGCCTTGCGCTGCGGATGGGCACGGTCCTGGAACACGCTGATCGGGTTCAGGTCCTCGCGCGCCGGGATGTAGCGCAGCGTGAAAGCCTCGCCCACCATGTTGGGCGCCTTCAAGTCGCGCTGCGTGTTGACCGGCCGCACATCCTGGATGAACTGCGTGCGCAGGCCACGCTTGAACAATGCGGTGCACAGCGTGGCGGTGCTGACCCCCATCAGCTTGTTGCGGGTCTCGGTCTTGAGCATCAGGCTGTCTCCTTCAATGGCGATGCCACGCCGAACTCGCGCGCGCAGCGCTGCAGCGCGGCGCGGGTGGCGTCGTCGTAGTCGATGCCGTCGCGCCGCGCCGACGCGAGCGAACGTGCGGCCGAGTCGCCCGGCAAACGCACCGGACGCGCGGCATCGATCGGCTTGCTGCTGCGGCAGCGAGCGCCGAAATGGTCCATCAATCGCGCGAACTCGTCGCGGCCGGCGAACAGCTCGGGGTCGATCACTTGCAGATAGGTGTTGCCGCCCCAGCGCTTGGGCGCGTCGGCGCGGCCGTGTCCGGCCAGCCCCTGCGACAGCGCCTCCACCATCAGCGCCAGGCCGAACCCCTTGTGGCCATGGTCGAGGCCGCCGATCAGTTGCAGCGAACCGCGCGGCGTGCTGTGTTCGAGCACACGCGGGTCGGTGGTGGGCTTGCCTTCATGGTCGAGCAGCCAGGGCTGGTCGAACTGCGCGCCTTCGGCAACCTTCTGGCGCGTCATCGAGGTGGTGGTGATCGACGCGCAGATGTCCACCAGCACCGGGTTCGGCGTGCCGGGGTAGCCGATCGCGAACGGGTCCGGTGTGAACAGCGCTTCGGTGCCGCCATAGGGCGCGACGCGTGCGCCGGCCGGGTCGGAGTTGGCAATCAACGCGACAAAGCCTTTTTCGACCGCGCGCAGCGCGAGCGCAGCCAGGCAGCCGATGTGGTGGCTGCGCCGGATCGTCACCGCAGCGATGCCGTTCTCCGCCGCACGCGGCAAGGCCCAGTCGATCGCACGGGCAACGACGTACTGCCCTGGCAGGTAGCCGCCGTCCCACAACGCGACCACGCCGCGTTGCTTCACCACCTCGGGCTCCCCGCTCTTGCTCATCGTGCCCTTGGCGAGCTCGGCCAGGTACAGCGGCACCATCGCCAAGCCGTGGGTGCGGCGGCCCAACGCGTCGGTGAGGACGAGCAGGTGCGCGAGGGTGGTGGCCTTGTCGTTTTCGAGCCCTGCGCCCTTCAACAGCGCTGTCGCGAAGATCTCGAGTTGTTCGATGGTGGCGTGCATTGCGGGCCGCTTCACGGCGAGAAATCGGCGCGCGCAAAGCCGCG
>DATKJN010000059.1:0-2449 GCA_035543655.1 Burkholderiaceae bacterium
CGATGGTGGCGAGCTCGACCTCGAGAAGAGCGAGCTCAAGGCCATGATCGAGCGCAAGCGGCGCAACGATTTTGTGCGCAAGCGCGAGTTCGACATGCTGCGCAAGATGCGCCGTGAGGGTCTGTCGCCCGAGCAGTTGGCAGCGCTCGGCCACTCGTCGCGCATCGACGACTCCGAGGTGCGCATCACCGACAGCCCGGCGCGCCCGGTCGACGCGGGCGTCAAGGCCAAGATCGACGAGATCGAGCAACAAATGGTGGGCGAGGGCGGCGGCTACGCCGGCAGCCAGAAACGCACGCCAGAGTTCTACAACGCGCCCACGCAGCCCGCCTCGCTGCCGGCGACGCTCGGCCGTGCGGCCGCCGCGCCGCTCGACGGTGGTGCGGTCGTGACCCCGGGACCCGACCAGTTGCCGGCGCTGCCGCCGCTCGGCAACGATCTCGAGTTCTCGCCACCGTCCCCCTCGCCGTCGCCGGTGGTGATGGGCGGCGGCATGTCGCCGCTGGCACCGGCGACGTCGGCCGCGATGGCGCCGCCGCGCGCGGCAGCCGATGGCCCCGAACTCGAAGTCAGCGAGGTCGTGCACGACCCTGATCTCGATGAGGCGGTGATTGCGTTTGCCAACGCTGATTTTGCGCAGTGCGAGCACTCGCTATCTCAATTGGTCAGCTCAAGTGGGTCGCGCTTGCAACACGCCGAGACTTGGCTGGTGCTGTTCGACTTGCACCGGGCCACCGGCCAGCACGCCAAGTTCGAGTCGCTGGCAGTGGACTACACGCACCAGTTCGGTTTGTCGCCGCCCCAGTGGTTTTCGCTGCCCAAGTTGGTGGCCGAAGCCGCGGCGGAAGAGAAGCCGTCGGGTACGCCCCGCATCGCCGGCGACGTCGGCTGGGTCTGCCCCGACGTGCTCGACATCGACGCGATCGCGCGCCTGCGCTCGGTGACCCTGCAGCTGCCGCTGCCCTGGGTATTCGACTGGTCGGGGTTGAAGCGCGTGGATGCCGACGCAGCCGGCCAGCTGTCGGAACTCTTGCGCCACTGGGCCGGCCAATCGATCGAGATGCGCTGGCTGTCCGGCGAGCAGTTCCTCACCGTGCTGCAGGATGCGTCGCCCACCGGTGTGCGCGACGCCGATCCGGCGTTCTGGCTGTTGCGGCTCGACGCGCTGCGCGTGGCCAACCGGCCCGACCAGTTCGACGAGACCGCGATCGACTATTGCGTCACCTACGAGGTGTCGCCGCCATCGTGGGAGCGCGCCAAGTGCAGCGTGCGCATCAGCGGCTCGACGCTGTCGACCCGTTCGCCACCGATGTCGATCGTCAGCGAGGTGTCGACTTTCGTCGAGTCGAGCATGAACGATGAACTCAACGCCGGCGTGCAGGTGGCATCGGTCGACCTGTCGGGCCAGTTGGTGGGCGACATCGGTGCCACGCTGGCCAAGCTCGATCGCGAACTGACTTCGGCGCCGATCGTGTCGGTGTCTTGCGCCAGGCTGATCCGCGTGGACTTCGTCGCCGCCGGCGACCTGTTGAACTGGGTGCTGGCCAAGCGCAGCGAGAACCGCGCGGTCAACTTCGTCGATTCCAACCGGCTGGTCGCGCTGTTCTTCGGCGCCATGGGCATCAACGAACACGCCAAGGTGCAGGTGCGCAAGATCTAGCGCGCCGCGTCGGCGCGCCGGCCCACTTGCCGGCATGATCGTTGCCATGTCGCTTCGAGCCCGCTCTGCCATGTCGCCCGAATCCCCGATCCTGCACGGCACCACCATCGTCAGCGTGCGCCGACACGACGGCGCGGGCCCGCGCGTGGCGCTGGGCGGTGACGGGCAGGTGACGTTGGGTCAGATCGTCGTCAAGGCCGGCGCGCGCAAGGTGCGCCGCCTGCACCACGATCGCGTGCTCGCCGGCTTCGCCGGCGCCACGGCCGACGCCTTCACGCTGTTCGAACGCTTCGAGGCCAAGCTCGACAAACACCAGGGCCACCTGCAGCGCGCGGCAATCGAACTCACGCGCGACTGGCGCACCGATCGCGTGTTGCGCCGGCTCGAAGCGATGCTGGCTGTGGCCGACCGCGAGACCTCGCTGATCATCACCGGCAATGGCGATGTGCTTGAACCAGAGCACGGCATCGTGGCCATCGGCTCGGGCGGCGCCTTTGCACAGGCCGCGGCGCGCGCCTTGATCGCACACACCGCGATGCCCGCGCCCGAGGTGGTGAAACGCTCGCTCGAGATCGCCGGTGAGTTGTGCATCTACACCAACCAGCACCACACGATCGAGGTGCTGGAGTAACCCTGCCGCGGCGCGTGCGCCGCCGAGCCCACCATGTCTGCCAGCATGACCCCGCAGGAGATCGTCTCCGAACTCGACCGCCACATCGTCGGCCAGCAAGCGGCCAAGCGTGCCGTGGCCATTGCGCTGCGCAACCGTTGGCGCCGCCAGCAGGTGGA
>DATKJN010000060.1:0-2078 GCA_035543655.1 Burkholderiaceae bacterium
CCGCCGCCATCTGGCGTTGCGAAGGCGTGCCATGGCCGTTGCCGAGCATCGGCACGGCGGCGCGGGCCCACGCGCGCAGCGGCCACAGCGCGCGGGCCTGCTGCTCGAAGGCGGTGTACAGCATCGCGCCAGACGCGGACATCGGCATGAGCCAAACCATTGCAACTTGCGCGCCAGGTGTCCTGCGGACCGGTGTGCCGCCGTGGCACAGGCCTTGCTCGCAGCGTGTCCACACCCGAACAGCCTGTGTGTCGCAGGCGAGGAGACGCGCGCATGGTCCAGGTCACCGCCAAGCCCGCCCGCACCAAGGCCGCGGCCAAGCCGCGAGCGACGCCGGCCATCGCGCGCGCCACGCTGACGCTGTCGAGCAAGAACTACTCGTCCTGGTCGTTGCGCGGCTGGCTGCTGGCGCGCTTTGCCGGCCTGGAGTTCGACGAAGTGATGGTGAGCCCCGACGACGTCGACGCCCGGCGCGAGTTGCTGCTGCTGGCGCCGTCGATCCTGGTGCCGTGCCTCACCCACGAGGGCACGAAGTCGTGGAACGTGATGGCCATCGCCTACTACCTCGACGAGGCGTTTCCGCAGGCGGGGCTGCTGCCCACCGAACGCGTCGCGCGCGCCCACTGCCGCTCGATCTGCGGCGAAATGAACTCGGGCTTCGCGAACCTGCGCTCGGCGCTGCCGATGAACTTGAAGGTGCGGCACAAGACCTTCAAGATCTGGGCCGGCGCGCAGCCCGACATCGAGCGCATCGTCACGCTGTGGCGCGAGTGCCTGGCGCGTTATGGCGGGCCGTTTCTGTTCGGCCCCCAGCGCGGCATGGCCGACGCGATGTATGCCCCGGTCGTCACGCGCTTCCTCACCTACGCCGTGCCGCTCGACCCGGCGTGCGCGGCCTACTGCAAGGCCATCATGGCGATGCCCGAGATGAAGGAGTGGGTCAGCGCCGCGCTGAAGGAGGCCGAGGAAATCGAAGAACTCGACATGGAGTTCTGAGCCAAACGCTCACCAGGGTTTGGGGTCCGGCACCGCGCACGGGGGCGGCACGTCGATGGTCTTGAAATCCGACGGGCCGACGATCTCGAGGTACTCCATGTCGGGCGAGTAGTCGAACAGGTAGTGCACGATGCCCGGCTTCTGATGCACGCAGTCGCCGGCCTCGACCAGCGTCTCGACGTCGTCGTACATGAAGCGCGCCCAGCCCTTGAGCATGATGACGATGTGAAAGTCCGCCTCATGGCGGTGCCAGCCGGTGCCCTTTTCGGGTGCTTCGTGCGCCTTGACGAGTTGCGCCAAGACACGGCCCGAGGTGGCTTCCTCGATGCCGAGGTCACGGTACAGGAAGAAGTCGCGCAGGCCTTCGCCACGCCAGGGCGTGGTGTCTTTTTTGACATGCGAGAAACGGGTGCTTGTGCCGTTGAGCATGGTGAACCTCCAGCAGGTTGCAGCGAGTGGGATGGCCGCGCGGCACGCATAACGCGTTCCAACTCGCGCGATGGGCGCAGTGCGACGTCGAGGCAGCTCGGTCAATCTGATTGGCTTGAAATGCCGAGCCGCGCAGGGCACACTCGCGCCCCCGGCAGAGGGACGGCCAAGAAAGGCCGACGAGGGCGCCACACGCTCTCGCAAACCAACAGGAGACAACCCCGATGGAACACACGCAACCCATGCGTTTGGTCGACCTGACCGCGACCGAGCCCGAAGATGCATCGCCCAAACTGAAGCAACGCCGCGCCTTGCTCAATGCGGCTGGACTGGCCGCCTTCGGCGCCAGCGCCACCGGCAGCGTGTTCGCGCAGACGATGGACCGCTACGATCCCAATGCGCCGCCGGTGCGCTATCCCGAGCCTGACGTGATCGGCCTCGATCCGCGCTTCAAGTACAAGCTCGGCAACACGCCGATCGTGCGCCTGTATCGCGGCACGATGTGGGCCGAGGGCCCGGCGTGGAACGGCGTGGGCCGCTACCTGGTGTGGAGCGACATCCCCAACGACGAGTGCCTGCGCTGGCTGGAGGAAGACGGCCACATCGGCCGGCGCTTCCGCTATCCCTCGGGCAACTCCAACGGCAACACCTTC